>CALDPJ010000001.1 GCA_937911795.1 uncultured Flavobacteriales bacterium
CTCTGGGGATTCACCATCCTTGTATTCATTTTCCTGAAACTCGATTCCGAACGACTCTATGCGCTCGGAAATTAATTGAACTGCCACTTCACCCCATAAAAAAAGACCGCTACAGAAGCGGTCTTTCAATTCTTTATTTGCCGAAACGAACGACTAATAAAATTTGGATCGTTCGTCTTTAACTTCCGCCTTTTCCTTAAGTGCTTCGTATGCCGCACCGGGAGCACGAGAGCTCATGCGCGATGCAATCGATCGTCGTTCGGAGCTATACTCCTCCACCTGCATGGGTTCAACGATATTCTCTACCTGAACCACATACACTCCGCGTTTGCCTTTCAGCGGGAAAGACATCTGACCGCTTTCGAGCGTGAGGGCCTTGGCCACCACTTCTGGTTCCTGCGAACCCTGGAGCGTCGGATTTGCAAAGGAAACCGAACTCGCAGAATTTACCTGTACAGCCAGCGCGTCGGCCAATTCCTGAAGACTTGACTTGCCTTCCATTTGTGCCTGAAGTTTCTCAGCTTTCAGATCGCGGATCACCTCTGCTTCTACAATATCCCGCACATCTTCGAATGGAGCGGTACCTTCTTCCTTCACTTCTGTTACTACCGCAACAATGATGTTGTTGTCGATTTCAATTGGTTCAGAAACTTCACCTTTTTTGGCGTTGAATGCCCAACGGATTAACTCAGTTGGATTCTGGATGTTTCCGATTGCGCCGGATGAACGCGTAATGTTGGTGGCCGATTTAACTTCATAACCACTTTCTTCAGCACCTTCAGCAAACAAATCTTCTTTATCGTAGTTGAGGGAAAAAGCATTCGCCTCCTGATATTTTTCTTCAAAAGATTCTGATGACGGTTCAATATTGCGCGTGAGCTTAACGATTCTACGCTGTGGCTCTTTGCGCTGATCGAGTACTTCAACAATGTGGAAACCAAACTGAGTTTCGGCGATGGTAATGGCTCCGACTTTTTCATCGAAAGATGCGGTTGTAAATTCCGGTACCATTCGCTCGCGGTTGAACCATTCGTATACTCCGCCATTTTGCACCGAACCCGGATCATCAGAAAATTGATTAACCATTTCTTCGAAATTGTTCTGACGCTTCACCACGCGAAGCAAACTGTCAGCCCGGGCTCTCACTTCGTCCTCATCTTTGCCTTCGGTAGAAAGCAGAATGTGCCGTACTCGTGCCTGCTCCTCGTCGGTTTTGTCGAGTGTTTTTGCTATCACAAAGTTGCTGCCCTCGCGGTAAGGACCTACAACATCGCCAGAGTCGGCAGACATGACCATGTCGTCAATTTCTTCCGTTTGCATGGTACCGGGTTTATAAACGGTAACAGAATAAAAACGACTGTCGCTGTTGTTCACCACGAAAACTGAATCGCGGGTGGTGTTTTTAAAATCAGGAATCATTTCCTCCAGGTATTCCTTAATGGCCGCAGTGTCATCAGCGGTTGGAGAAACATCATAAACGATGTAATCAAAACTGCGTGATTCATCCTGCTGAAAGCGTTTCTCGCCCTGAATATCACTGTAATAGGACTTCATATCACTTTCAGAATAGGAAACTTCTGAATCGGGGATGGCCGAATATGGCTGCACCACAAACTGAAAATTCGCTTTGCGGTTCTGTCCAATATACTCCTGTTTTGCATCGAGATGATTGGCCACGAGACCTTTCTTAATCATGTTGTTGTACTTGTCGTACATCCGTTGATTAACAATTCTGTCGCGTTGCAATTCCCAGTAAGTGCGATATTGAGGAGTGGTTCTTACAAAATCGAGGTACTGACGAACCAGCTCTCTGTCGAACTGGCCGGTTTCCTGATTCTGAAAAGTCGGGTCGTTGCGAAATTCGGGCAGCATATTTTCTCCCATGGTAAGATCGTCAAACTCCTGGGGAGTAACCACCACACCGGCTTCCTGAAGTTGCGGAAGCATGACCATTTCGCGCACCATATTGTTCCATACGGTGTTGCGGATGGATTCGGTCATTTCTGCCGAAGTTGGCTGACCAATGCTGTTGCGGCTCTCGAGCTCTTTCTGAACGCGTTGCTCGTATGCCATCCGATCGATTGAATTTCCGTGAATTTCGCCAACGTATTGCTGTTGTACACCACCACCGGCAGAGAACATATCACTCAACACGAAAGCCACCATTGCTCCTCCGATTACTATGAGCAGCAGCCCGGAATTTTGCCTTATTTTACCTATTGCGGCCATTTATCCTTTGTTTTTTAAGGGTGCGAATATACAACAGTATATCTACTTAAAAAAGGCGCTATTGCGGATTTATCTTCAACGTCACTTCTTCGATGCGCGTGCCGCTAACTTTAAGGATCACAATCTGAAACCGCTGAATCTGAAACCGGCTGTTGGGCTTGGGGATGTCTTCGGTATGATGGATGATAAAACCGGCGAGTGTATCGTATTCACCAATCTCCGGAATTCCCAGATTGTACTTGTGATTCAGATAATCCACCTCCAGTCGGGCGGAGAATCGATATTCATTTTTAGCTACTTCTTCTTCGATGAGGATTTCGTGATCGTGCTCGTCTTCAATTTCACCGAAAATTTCCTCAACAATGTCTTCCATCGTAATTATACCGGAAGTTCCGCCATGCTCATCCACCACCACCGCAAGTCCTTTGCGCTGCTTGATGAACAGTTCGAGCACTTCCTGAGCCGTCATGGTTTCGGGAACGATGGCTACCGGAAGCAAAATTGTTTTTATCGATTCAGGTTTTCGGAACAGTTCGTTGCAATGCACATAACCGATGATATTATCGATCGAGTTTCTGTAGATGAGCACTTTGCTGTACCCGGTTTCTATGAATGTCTGCCGCAGTTTCTCAATTGAATCATTCACTTCGAGGGCTTCAATCTCGGGCCGTGGAATCATGCAGTCTCTCGCTTTAATCTTGTTGAAGTGGAGTGCATTCTGCAGAATCTCCAGTTCATGATCTACCTGTTGGGTGTGACTGTCTTTTCGGGCCAGACCGCGGACATATTCATCGAGATCTACGCGACCGAAAACAATCTCCTCGCGCGGAATTTTTATGCGCATCACCCGCAGAAATGCTTCCGAAGTATAGGTGAATATCACCGAAGGCAGGTACAGAATAATGTAATAAAGTATGAAAAGAGGAAACGCAAAAAAGAGCAGTATCCGGTTGGGGTTGAGACGGAACAAAGCTTTCGGTAAAAACTCACCGGTGACCAGAATGATCAGGGTGGAAATAATGGTTTGAATGATCATTGCGGTTACATCGGAAACATTTTGTTCAAGATTGAACAATTGCATGATCAGGCGGCCCATCATTATTCCGTACACTACGAGCATAATATTGTTACCCACGAGCATAGAACTAATGAACCGTCCGGGGTTTTTCATAAATCCCGAAATAATCCTGGCCGAATAGCTTCCTTTCTTTACATCGAGCTCAATCTGCAACTTATTGGCAGTAATGAACGCGATTTCTATTCCGCTGAAAAAAGCAGAAAACAGAATGGCAACAAGAATTATGGGTATCAGACTTTCCATTAATGTTCGCTATCGTTGTGGCGCTCCATACGACTCATCATGAACTTCCGTACGCCATACATCATTCCGGCCAGCAGTGGAAATATCAGGTAAACGGAACCTTCTCTCCAACCATCCTTCACCATAAAATAACCAGCAATCAGTAATCCGATGATGGCAATCACCAGCCAGACGGTGGTCATTATTTTATTATAATTCTTCATCTTCGATAAAAAAGGATCCTCGCGGATTGGTGATGCGGTACTTCGAAAAACTCTCGTTGGCTCTTAAGCCATCGCCGAAGATTACGGTTTCTTCCCGCGTAATTTTAATGGGTTCGTCGGTATAAATAATGGCACTGTCGCGATCCATGGTCAGCAGGCTGGTTTCTAATGTTTCGCCCAATTCATTGGTGAATTTAACAGAATCCCGCGCAACCAGCATATTTCTTTGGTGATATTGTATTCCCCGCAAAGCGGATAATCGTGATTCCACCTCACCCAGCGAATCATAAAACACCAGTTCGAAACCAGACGACAGCTCTGTTCGTCCGGTATCTGCTCCAAAGCGGTTTACTTCTCCGGCGGTAAGTTCATTGGTGACTTTGCCGTTTTCGGTAAATGTGTAGGTGACATTGTACGTCGTCTGAAAAGGAAACTCCTCATCGTTGGCAAATGCCTTCACTTGTTCCAGATCGTTTTTACAAGAAAAAAGCATCCCGGTTGCAAGAACCAGAATGCTCATTTTTATTGTTGTTGATCTCGTGTCGGGAGGAAGAATCATTATTGTAATGCACGAACCTTGGTATCTTCACCGAAGCAGCCCACATGATAGGTGTCGCCTACTTTCAGCGTCTGGAAGAACAGTGTTTCGGCATCCGGGAAGTACTTTGAGTAAGTAGCAATTTTGTTATTGGCTTTATCCGAAACAGACGGATCCACAGATTTCGCGCGGTTGTAGTAATCTACAGCCAGCCAAAATGCTGCTTTCGTTCCGAGTTTTCCGTCGTCGCATTGAGCGCTGCTTCCAGCAATCGCGTCACCGTGCAACAGATACGCCTCGCCGTTTCGGGAATTGATCTGCAACATACGTGAGGCATAACTTCGGGCGCTTGCAAACTGTCCCTGAATGATCGAAACCTGTCCTGCGCGCATCAGGTACAATTCAATTTTAGTACAATTTTCAGCGGTGCACAATTCAATTGCCTGGTCGAAATATCGCTTGGCTTCTGAATATTCCTTACTGCTGAGTTTTCGCATGCCGATACTGTATGCCGCATCGTGCGTCGGTGTATTCTGATAAACGCGCTCGGCTACTTCCAGAAAGAAATCACTTTCAGTACAATCTGCCTCATTCAATACTTTCAGAATTTTTTCGTTTTCAGCAATATTATTGGGATCTATCGCCAGTTTTTCGGAAAGGATTTCCACCACTTTCTCACAATCATCTGCAATATTGATAAAGAAGGTATACAGATTTTCACGTGCCTTCTCGTAGCGCATCGCCTGAACAGAATCCTCGAGGTTGATGATGTTGTACTCGATGTACTCAAGAACAGGCATAAATTCGGTCATCAGATCTGAGCGCTCGGCTTTTCCGGCTCTATATAATTCATAAATGGTCTGATAAAATCTGGAAAGTACCTGTGCATCGGTTTTTTCCTTTTGAAGCTCTACTGAACGACGCAAAACCTTTTCGGCAGCTTCGGCATCTTCGGGGCGATAACGCATCATGTCCACTCCTTTCAGTCCGAGTACAAATCCTTCCTGGCCGTAGTGTTCGATCCTTTCGTCGTATACCATCAGAAGGCTGTCAATATATTGTCCGGCCAGTACAGTATCTGCAGCATTCTCAATCATGTGACGGTAAAAAGTTACACCGTCTGTGTAGAGTGTTTTGGCCGCTTTGGGACAAATATTTACTGCTTGTCGCCAGAAACCAATTGCTTCTTCATAAAGTTTCTGATCTCTGTATTCGCGGTACAGGGATAAATTTTGCTTACACTTTTCCTGGATTTCGGGTGTTGCACCATAATCTTGTGCAGCAGCCAGAAAAGAAGACCCGACAAATAATACTATAAGTGCTATACTTTTCATTGCAGTTTTACTTTTCGCTTTTTGTTTAATCATATTTTCTCTGTACAAACCATGCATTGCGGAAGTGTGGCATCAGGGTAAATCCAACCGAAATCATCAGATAATCTTCTCTGAGCAGGTTGTTTTCTGTTGTTCCGCGTTGGCCCAATTCAATGCCAATATTAAAGGTTGACGGTGATTGTGGTCTTTTCAAAGAAATCGGTATACCGGCACCAAAACTTATGCCATAGGCGTCGAGCTGCTGATTATCAATGATCAGGTTCATTTGCTCGTAGCGAACACCCAGCCGGTAATGGATCTTTGATAAAATTCGTCTGCTGATTCTTGAATTGGGCATCAAGTCCGCGCCTACAATGAACTTCTGACTGTCGCCGAGTTCATCAAATATGCGCGTGTTCTCATCAGCCGAGTTGTTGAAATCCGACCACATATCGGTGCGGTATTCAAAACCCACCAATATTTTCTGGTAGTTGCGGGTTACCATATCCAGTGCGATTCCCACTCCGAAGGATAAGGGCATGTTGAGTCCTGCATCGTCAAAATCCACATACCGCACGGTATCTACTGCTGATTCAATCTGACTGGAAGATTCAAGCGTATATGTCTGTGCCAGTAAGCTACCGCTGGCATTCAGCTTTTTAGGCATCCGGAAAGTGGCTCCTATAATCAGTTTTGAATAGCTTTTGTCGTCTTCGGTCATTTTGCGAAGATGGGTGGTATAGGAAATTCCGAAATCGAGACCAATGTCATCTACACGCAAGGCATCCCGTACCCTGAAATTATAATTGGCACTCCCCTCTGGAAAAACCGATTTACGGAGCCGGTCTACAGAACCAAAAATATAGGAAATGTTTACTCCGGCAGAAAGTGTGCTCCGGTTGCCAAGGGTGTCTTCGCGGTTGTACAGTTGGAATGAATTACCAAGAAATGCGCGCGTCAATCCACCTTCACCGATGTAATCAAAGCGGATTTCTTCATTACTCTCTGTTTCTGATCGTTGCGTAATATTGTACCCGATGGTGCTGAACGGCATTACCCCTACTGTCAAACCCCATTTGCGCTGGGCAAGCGGAAAAGCAACAGCAAGATTGTTGATGGTTTGATTCTGGTTTGTTTGAGATGCCTGTTCGGTGTGCAGGTTCATCAGATGTACGCGCATTCCCACACTGAACAATGGCCGGGCAATGTGGTGATAAGAGGCAGGATTGGCTACATTCAGCGCAAACGGATCGAGAATGGGAATGCTCAATCCGCCCATTGAAAACTGCTCTGTATGATTTTGGTCGTGAATGTCACCCAGGCCAAATCGTGAAAAGGGGGAGATATTTGAAGTCTGTGCCGATCCTGTGAGCGCAATCCCACAAATGGTTACTACCAGAAAGAAAAATTTATGCATTGTCGTTGAACTCCAGAATATCATTAAGACCGAAAAGGGTTAAAAAAGAATTTGCAAAGATGTGATTTTTTAGCGCCTTCTCAAAAAGTTGAGCATCTCCACCGGTGAGAAACAGCGTCAAAGATTTATAATCGTTCTGATAACGCTGAATGATGCCATCTATTTCGGCAAGCATACCATTAAATACACCAGAGTGAATACTTCCGGCAGTGGAAGCTCCTACCAAACCAGCGGTCGATTCAGAATTCAATAGTGGTAATGCCGATGTATCCCGGTGCAGCGCGCGGTAACGCATTTGCAAACCCGGGGAAATGGCGCCGCCGAGATAACCGCTTTGGCGGTGCACGAGATCATATTTAATGCAGGTGCCAACATCGATTGCCAGGGCGTACTCCGAATCGGATCGTTTGCCGGCAGCAATGGCATTGGCCAGCCGGTCGTATCCGAGGGTTTCGGGGGTTATGTATTGAATCTTCAGTGGCAGTGGCGTCTGATGCGATAGTTTTATAAAATGCTCCGTCTGTTGGGATAAAAATCGTTCTGCTTCTGATGAACGGGAGGAAACCGAGCAGAGCAACACTTTTGAAGTGGAGAGATCCGGTTTAAATTTCAACAGCCATTCCGGAGAAACAAACTCTTCTGTTGCGTGTTTTATGAGCTCACCATCAACGAATACGGCAACTTTTACGCGTGTATTGCCCCAGTCGATAATCAGATGCTGTTTCATTAATTTTTCTTTACCGGCCAAAGATACGTTTGTCATCAAGAATAATTTTTAAATTTGCCGTCCCTAACAGCGGTGCCATAGCTCAGTTGGTAGAGCAAAGGACTGAAAATCCTTGTGTCGCTGGTTCGATTCCAGCTGGCACCACTTCAAAAAAACCCGACCATCTGGTCGGGTTTTTTGTTTTGATCAAGTTCATTAAATGATCTGTTTCACTTACATATTACAAAGCACGGTCGACGGCAGGTTTTATACTGGCCACTGTTCTAACCTGGAAAAAAGATTTATAAAGCACAACCGGGGATATTCTGTTTACACAAAAAAATACCGACCCTGGAATTTGATCTGGTATACAACGCTCACTACAAAATCGGAAGCATATAAATTAGAAATGTCGATCAAAGCTTTTAAATCAAGAGAAAAAATTATCCAATATCTTCAGGAAAATCCTTGCGTCGCGGGATCCGAAAATCTTCAAATCTCTGATTTGTTAGATTTTCGAGAGTCCTCATGAAACAAGAAATTTTTCATTCCGCGGTTTCATGGGATTCGATTCCAGCCCCGCCTAACGCGGGATGCTCATAGAACTATACATTCCTGCGGAATGAGGTTCTATGGCACTGGCACCACTTCAAAAAAACCCGACCATCTGGTCGGGTTTTTTGTTTTGATCAA
>CALDPJ010000002.1 GCA_937911795.1 uncultured Flavobacteriales bacterium
GTTACCATCAGCAACGTACACGGAACGGTTTTCAGGTACTGTTCCAGCCACTCAATCATCACCAGGTCCAGGTGATTCGTCGGCTCATCGAGCAACAAAAAATCGGGCTCCTCGATCAGCACCTTGGCCAGTTGAACGCGTTTGCGCTGGCCTCCTGAGAGGGTCGAAATAATCGCTTCCGGAATATTGATCTGAAGGTGGTCGAGGACTTCATAAACCCGGTGTTCTACATCCCAGGCATTCAGTCGCTCTACCGTGTCATAGGCCTGTTGAATTTTTTCCTGTGACGCCTTTTCCGCGAGGCATTGGTTGTAGTGCGTAATGGCCTGCATCTCTGAATTCATTCCGGCCAGCACAACGTCTTTTACAGTGGCATCCAGCGCCAATCCATCGTTCTGATCCAGATAGCTGACGCGGATATCGTTGCGAAAGGTCACATTGCCACTGTCGGGCGTATGTAAGCCGGCAAGGCAGCGAAAGAGCGTAGTTTTTCCGGAGCCGTTTTTGGCCACCAGCGCCACTTTCTGACCTTTGGAAATTCCGAAGGTGATGTCGCTGAACAGCATGTTTTCGCCGAATGAAACGGTAAGATTTTCAACAGATAGTAAATTCATACAATGGGTTAAACGGCTTCTACAATTGCCGGTCGTTGGGTGAGTTCGTGATAACAGATCACCCCTTCGGCATAGAAATGAACGACCATGCTTTTGCGGGTGAGACTTTCGTTTTTGATGGCGTTTCCGGCGTGCAGCAGATTGGCGTGCCAGATGAGTACATCGCCTTTTTTGGCGTGAAATTCTGTGGGTTGCAATTGTTTTTCTTCAATTCTGCGCTCAATTTCATCTTCATAACGCAGATAAGCATCTTCGCCAATCATCACCGAATTTCCGCCGTGGTTGTATTCGGTATTCAGCAGATAGGGCAGCCGGTGGCTTCCGGGGTAATATACAAGCGGACCACAATCTGCAGTTATGTCTTCGAGAGCGATCCACGCCGCTATTAAATTTCCCCTGGGATGCGTGGTCATGTGGATGAAATCGCTGTGGGCGCGCTGTTCCGAACCCTTCAGGAAATTGATGGTTTGAAACGGAATCACCTTTCTTCCGAGTACGAAAGAGAGCAGTTTTCCCAGTTTGTTGTCGTGGGCTATTTTGCGCAGCAATTCGCTGTGTTTGTGTGCGAACATGATTTTGCGCCCGGTGAAATTGAAATCCACTACTTTGTCCGTGATCAGGCGCTCAATTTCTGCGTTGACAGACGCTACCTGTTCTTCAGAAAAGAATTGTTCGAGAATCATATAACCCTTTTCGGGCCAGCGACGGATTTGTTCCTGTGTGGCTGTATCGAATTGTTTCAGCCCGGGATTTTTTTCAAGCGCAACCGCTGCGTCGGGCCGGTCGAGCCAGGGAAGCTCTTCAGGCATTCCTTTAAAATCTTTGCTCGATATGGGCACTACAACGTGCTTTTTCAGGCCGTATTTTTTGTACAAACCACGATTGGCAGAAAGCTTTTTGTAGTTGTACAAATTGTACAGCACGTAGTTGAACTTCACCTTTCGCCAGAAGCCGTAGTATTTATCGAGCACTTTTTTCACGCGGTAAAGATAGGAAGGATTGTGCGGCAATTTATTAGTGATGGACTTATAGCACGAAACGCACCAGCAGGCCGGTGACGATGGCCAAACCAAAGCTGAGTAGCGTGCCGATCAGAATGTACTCCGTGAGTTTACGGTCTTTGGCGTTGGTAAGATCGCCGAATCGGAAAATAGATTTAGCGGCCATTAAAAATCCTATGGCGGCCCATTGTCCGAGCAATATGAACAGGAAAATCATCAACCGCTCCAGAATGCCGATGAATTTACCTGCATTGGGTAGTGAATCTTCAGCGTTTTCTCCTGCAAATTTTGAATAAGGTGACAGCAGCAGGCTGATTACAATACTTCCCGGAACAGAGAGGAACACCGCACCCGTTAACACATACCAGAAGTCGGAGTTCAATGGCAAGGACAATTTCACTTCCGGATTCGTCAGCAGAAGCCACACCAGTACGACCACAATAAAGTGCAGTGCCTGATCGATAACAAACCAGGTGGTTTTTGTTTTTTCCCGTTGAAACTGCAGTTTCAGCCCGTCGATAATTAAATGTGTGCCGGCAATTACTGCAGCGGGTATCCACATCGGGCCTTGCCAGGTAATCAACAGGATCAAACCGAAATGAATGATCGCGTGCAGGTACAAAAACGGCGCGCGCCATTTCTTTTCTTCTTTTTGTCGCACTCCACGATTCGGCTGCAACAGGAAGTCGCCGAGTAGGTGCGCCAGTACGAGTTGTGCTAGAACGATCATTCTTTTGTGATTTGCCCGTGAATGCGCTTTTGAAAATACGCTAATACCGGTAAAATTTCATGCAAATGGGCGCGACTATACCGGGCGCTTACAGAAGACTGGCTGATGCCGATTTTATTGGCCATTTCCTGCTGACTGAGTTCTGGTTGCTGCAAGACCAATAGAGCAGTTTGGGCAGATGTTGTGCTCCAGTTGTCCGCAATTACCAAAAGAAGATTCAGTATTATATTCATTTCCTCATCCAACGATTGCCAGGGAGACCGGAGGCTGAGATTTTTCTTTTCCTGTTTCAGCATTTCCAGTGTTTCTCCGGAAAAAACATACGCTTCGCCATTCGATTCGGAAACGCCTGCAGCTTCGTAAGTTATTGATCCAATACCTATGGCTATACGAATATCCAGATTTTTAATGGTTTTGATCGTTGTTTTAATTTGCAAGGCTGCCAGCAGTGCCTGTTCGGGAGCAACTTCCAATTGCACACTATCGCCCCGAAATATCTCCCAGTTTTTGGGTGATTTCCCGAAACGATTCAAAGTTTCCTTTAACGGATCCAGCCACAATGCGGGATTGGGAACATTGCGTGAGTGGATAATGTCGCCTGTAAGTATTGCTACCATTTCTCAAATATAGACAAATAAGTGGATATGCAAATAATATTCACTAATTAGTAGATAAATAGATCATATCGTCGAATTAGTAAATATTATAATAGATCTTATAATACGTACATTCGTCCCAAATACAGGGATTACCTTATGTCAAAAGTTAAAAAGCTTATAATGGTCATTGTTGTGGTTACCATCACAACGCTGGCAATGCGGTTCATTATGCAATTGATTTTTGAGCATGGCCAGCCGATTTTCTCGTGGAAAAATATTGTCTTCGGGCTTACACTACCGGTTGTACTGGTATTTGTCGGAAAAAAGATTACAACGCAGTCGCTGCTATTGAGTGCGTTGGGATTTGCTGCTGCTTTCACACTCATCGATTATTTACTGAAAGTTTATACCGATTGGCCTGCTGTAATATGGTAGTCTTGCACACCCGTCCGTTGGATCGTTAAATTTGTATCATGCAGCATTTGGGAAAGTATCTGCTGATTATCGGAGTAGTAGTTGCAATTATCGGGGCAGCTATTTGGCTGTTGGGAGACAAATTGCACTGGTTCGGAAATTTGCCCGGTGACGTCCGCGTCGAACGTGAAAATTTTAAATTTTACTTCCCGGTTACGACCATGATTTTGCTAAGCATCGTGCTCAGCGTATTGCTGTGGATTTTTCGGAGGTTCTTCTGAAACTACCGGATCAGCGTTACATGACCACTGAATTCTTCGGCATCTGAGGCATTCTCCTGTCTCACTTTTACCTTCCATGAGTAAATTCCATCCGGTGCGTAATGAGAGCCCGTCATACCGCTTCCGTTCCATTTCTGGTGAATGTCATTCGTGTGAAAAACCGTTTCGCCCCAGCGGTTGACAATGAAAAACTCGTAAGAATCCTCATCGATTCCTTCCATCACCGGTCCGAATAAATCATTGATGCCATCTTCGTTGGGTGTGAAGGCGTTGGGCATATAGAAAATAAACTCTCCGGCAATCTGTAGTGGTAAACACATCTGACTGACGCAACCTTCAATTGTCTGCACATAGAGACAGGCCTGATATGTCCCCGGTTCATCGTCGGGATAGGTAAACGTCGGATGCGCTTCGTAGCTGCTTCCGATCAATTGCCAACCTTGATGATCCGTCTGCTCATAAAATTCCCAGAACAGGTAATATTCGAACAACGATGTTTCGCTGGTGTAATGAACGGTTGTGTTATGAATGGTAAGATCGTGGCGCGGTGCAAAGTGGAATGAGGCCAGCGGTGTGAGGTTTTCACCCACGAAGGATGTGTCAGACACTGATTCTGTTCCACACTGATCGGTCACCACCACATAGATTCCGGTGGATGATCCTCCCGGAACCGTGACAGAATCGCCAAACTGCACCCAGCTATCGTCAAAAGCATTGAACCATTGGTAAGTGTATGGTGGAACTCCACCCGAAGCCGATGCACCCAGATCCCACAATTCGCCCGGACAAACGTTTCCTCCGGGAGAGATTTCGGCTTGCACCAGCGTATTGAATGAAACAATCGCTTCGCCTCCGAATGTTCCGCCGCAGTTTACATCGCTAACGCTCACCAGCGAATAGGTTCCGCTGATGTCGTCGAAAAGTGTGTAGCTGTTGCTGGTGGTAGTGGTTGGTCCATACACCACTCCATCGATGGCGTATTCAAATGTCCAGGGGCCGATGCCCGTAAAGGTGATGGCCACATTACCCATATCTCCCGGACAGAAAGTTCCTCCGCCGGTGAGCGTAGCAGTAGGATACGGAGCGTATTCGAGTACCGCTGTTCCGGTTCCGAAACTGCTGCAGTTTTGATCCTGTACCGATTCAATTTGATAAACTCCATCCTCGTTGGCAGGAAGTTCAAACGGCGAACTGTTGATCTGAAGTGGCGGCTGGTTCACTCCGTCGATACTATAGATAACAGTCCACGGTGCGCTGCCCGTTAGATCAATGTCGAACGCTACTGTTTCGGTCGGACAAATCAATGCATTGCCGGAAATGTTGGCCGTGGGCGCCGTAAACTCTACCACATTTGCCGAACCTTCCACCGAGCCCGTACAGTGTTGATCGGCTACAGAAAGAACCGTATAATTCCCCGGTACAGAAACGGAAAGATTGTAGGGTGAGGAATTGACAATCAACGGAGGTTGCTGTACGCCGTCGATGGCATAGCCAACCGTCCATGGACCTTCACCCGACAGTTCGAGTTGCAATGCCGCAGCCTGACCCGAACAGATCACTCCGTCTCCGCTGAGCACGGCCGTCGGCAAATCGTTGACATCAATTTCTGCCTGGCCATCGGTTACTCCCACACAATTGTCATCCGAAACAGAAAGCAATTCATACAAACCTTCCTGGTCGGTAGTAATGAGATACGGTGTCACATTTGTATTCAGAACAGCACCGGCTTCTCCGTTGTGAGTAACCACAAAATTCCAGTTTCCGGAGCCCGTAAATTCAATCTGAATTTCTTCGCTCTCACCAGCGCAGATGATTCCGCCACCACTTATGTAGCCGGTAGGAATTTCATTCACGACTACCGCTGCAATACCCGAGGCCGAGTTTGCACAAACCGCATCATTGACGGAAATAAGTTCATAAATGCCCGCGGCATCTACATTCAGTTCCAAGGTATTTTCATTGCTCTGGAGGTTCTGTTGAACTCCGTCGAGCATGTATTCCAGATCAAACGGTGCTTGTCCGGTGAAAGTCAATTCTACAGTTGAACTCTCGCCGGCACAAATCACACCTCCCCCGGAAATACTGGCGGTTGGAAGCTCAAGGACTTCAACGGTTGCATTCCCCTGAACGATGCCCGTACAGAAATCGTCGGTGACGGAAATAAGTTCGAATTCGCCATTTTCGGTTGCGTAAAAACTATAGGAATCTCCTTGCGATGAGATGGTCTCAGTTACGGAGCCGTTGGAATATTCCAGCACCACATTTCCCTGACCGCTCAGTTCAATTTCTACAAGTGCGCTGTCACCGGCGCAAATAACTCCGCCTCCCGAAATGGTGGCTTCGGGGTATGGCAGAAATTCCACTTCGGCCATTCCGGTTGGAGTTCCCGGACAATTAACATCATTGATACTTTGAATTTCGTAGGTTCCCGGTATTCCGGTAAACAAGGTGTAATCGGGAGTATTTACGAGTAGAGGGTCCTGATTTATACCATCGATTGAATACCCGAGCATCCATGGACCTTCGCCGGTCAGATCGATGTTCAATGCTGCTTCCCCTCCGGGGCAAATGGCCCCCTGGCCGGTGATGTTTGCCGTAGGACTTTCATTGATCTGTACCAGACCGCTGCCAAAGCCTGTACCTGCACAATGTTCATCACTTACAGAAATAATGGTATACAATCCTTCTTCACCGGCCTCAATGATGATGTCTGTCTCGTTGGTATAGATCGGCGGTTGCTCCACGCCGTCGATGGCAAAAACCACTGTCCATGATCCATTACCTTCGAGTTCCATGCCCAGATTGGCGAGGTTGCCGTCGCAAATAGAAGCATTGCCAACGATACTGGCCTGTGGAAGGGTATGAACCAGCACTTCAACTTCGGCTACAGCATCGGGACAAACCCCGCCCGAAACGGTATAAGCAAATACACCGGAATCATTCGATTGCGGATCAAAAACTCCGGAAATCAGGGCCCCTGTGTCGTCGGTCCAGATTCCATCGCTGTCTGCATTCGTGTCAAGAAGAGCCACCAGTGAAAAGGAAGGTTCGTCGGCACATAATTCAATAAATCCGTTCTCACCTGCGGATGGTGGTTCAGTGACTTCAATTGTAGCGGTGCCGGAGCCTGTTCCGACGCAGAACTGATCCTCTACTGAGATAATGGTGTAGGTGGTTGTGTTTTCCGGTGATACAGAAACGGTATGTCCATCCCAGATACCATTCAGTTCAAAATTGCTTGTGCCGTCGGTGTAAATGAGGTTAAAAGGACCTGTACCATTGATTGTGAAAGTCAAATCTGCCGAAGATCCTGAACAGATTTCAGTATCCCCTGAGATCATCGCGTCTACCGGACAACTGCAATCTACGCTTCCGGAAAGTTCTATGGAGTTACAGGCATTCGCGTCTTCTATTGTCAGGTTGTAAGTGGTTCCCTGTGGAATCGGATCCGACACAAACGCAGCCGGATTGCCGGGAGTGAGGGTTCCGGTAACACCAGTAACTGTGTAAGAACCCGCATCGCCGCCGGTGATTTCAAAAGAAACAACGAAGTTCAGGTTGTCGGAGGTACATTCCTCGTTGAGGTTCTGAACGGATATCAATTCATTCACAAAAACACTCACCACCGCTTCGTCACCCGGGCAACTTGCGGTTCCTCCGATGGTATAGGTGTAATCACCTGCTGCGTCCAAACCGGGAGTAAAGCTATTGTCGGTGGCTGACCCGTCGGGGGCAGTCCAGGATCCGGTGTCGTCTGGATTTCCTCCGAGAATCGTAAATAGATCAAATGCCGCATCATCTGCGCAAACGGTAATTGTTCCGTTTTCACCGGCATCGGGCTGGGCTATTATCTGCACATGTGTTGTGACGATGCTGTCGCAACCGCTTTGCGAAACCAAAGCGCTCTCGTACGACCCTTCTGCGCTGACTTCGGTTCCATCGGGAAGTATGTAGCTTTCTCCAATGCAGATGCTGACATTTTCTTCACTGGTGAGAATGTCGCTCACGGAAACAGTTGTGGTAACGATGCTGTCGCAACCGGTGGAGGACACCAGTGTGACGGGGTAACTTCCTGCTTCATCCACAGATTGTCCATCGGGAAGTGTGTAGGATTGACCTTCACAAATGGCAACATCTACAGAAGTAGCTTGATGAGGATATACAACAATGGTCACCGACCCCGAAGCGTTTCCACTGCAATCCTGATCGTTCATGCTCACGAGTGAATAGGTGGTGGTCGTTCCCAGAGTAACCGTTTCTATATGACCGTCTAACACACCATTCAGATTATAATTGCTGGTTCCATCCGAATAAACAACATCAAACGGTCCGTTGCCTGAGAAGTTGAAGGTAAGATTGGCAGATTCTCCTTCGCAGATTTCTGTGTTTCCGCTGATGTCGGCAGAGGCGAGGCAGGAGCAGGAAATGGTGCCGTTTAAGTTGATCGTATTACAACCGTTTCCGTCAGAAATCTGGAAAAGATAACTGGTTCCTTCAGGAATCGGATCGCTGATAAAAACGGCAGGAGTTCCGGGAGTGATGGTGCCCGAAGTTCCGGCAACTATGTATGAGGAAGGATCGCCGCCGACTATCTCGAAACTTACCGTATACTCGGTTTCATTCGCCGAACATTCTTCTACAAGGTTTTGCGTAGATACGAATTCATTAACGGATACGTTGGTTGTGATTGTGCTGTCGCAACCGGTGACAATGGATTGCAAAGTAACGTCGTAGCTGCCCGAAGCACTGACTTCCGTTCCGTCTGGAAGTGTGACTGATTCTCCTTCG
>CALDPJ010000003.1 GCA_937911795.1 uncultured Flavobacteriales bacterium
CGTTCATCTGTCAACCATAGAAACAATAAACACGGCACATCTCGACCGAGACCACCTCCAGAAGGCGGCTTGCTGCAATCTCAGCGAAAGTTTTGAAACCGATGCCACAATTGACGTTGTAGAAAACGACGCAATTGCCGGCACCAAAAAAATCCTCATGCTGGGATTGGACGGCACATACAGCCAGATACTTTTTGAGGGAATTCCGCTCATCCGGGGATTATCCTCTACCTACGGACTTACGTATGTTCCAGGCACATGGATAGAGTCCATTCAGGTCTCTAAAGGTGCGGGATCTGTAGTGAATGGTTTTGAATCGATGACCGGACAGATCAATCTTGAATTCTGGAAACCGGAAGATGAAACCGATAAGGCATTCCTGAATGTTTATGCCAACCACATGGGCCGGGCCGAAGGAAATGGATTTATCCGGCAGCGGATCAATGACAAGTGGAGTACCATGTTACTGGCGCACGGACGAACGAGTCTGATGCGTATCAACAACAACGACAATGGTTTTATGGACATGCCGATGGACAATGAAGTTCAGTTACTGAATCGTTGGAAGTACCAATCGTACAAGCGGGAAAGTCAATTCGGCGTACGGTTTCTTGTTGATGATAAATTGGGGGGACAGGTTGAATTTGACCCGACACGAAACCGATTGGATCAGCCGTACTTCGGTATGCGCGTTCGCACAAGGTTGATTAGTGCGTTCGGTAAATCAGGTTTTATGTTTCCAACAACTCCATGGAAAAGCATAGGATTGCAGGCATCCGCAACGTATCACGAACAGGATGCGTTTTTCGGTCTGAGAGATTATCAGGCTACGCAGGCCAGTGGATACTTCAATGGTATTTATCAATCCATGCTGTTCAACACCGATCACACCTTTAAAACCGGTGTGAGTTTGCGGGTGGATGATTATCAGCAATCTTTTACCGATTCGTCATTCAACCGTACCGAAATAATTCCGGGAGCTTTTCTTGAATATTCGTGGAAACGCGGAGATAAGTTTTCTTTAATTGCCGGAACACGGGCCGATTACCACAATCTATTTGGTCTGTTTATCAGTCCACGTTTGCACGCGAAATACAATTTCACGCCGCTGTCAGTGCTGCGTATTTCGGGTGGAAAAGGATTCCGAAGCCCGGTTCTGTTCGCAGAGAACATCAGCCCGCTGGTAAGTTCGCGGGAGGTGCTGGTACTGGAAACTCCGCGGGCCGAAGAATCGTGGAATACCGGAATTTCCTTTCTGCAAAAATTCACGATTGCAGGAATGGAAGGGCACATTAACGTAGATTATTTTTACACCTGGTTCGAAAATCAATTGATTATTGATATGGATCAGAGTGCCCGTCAACTGTTGTTCTACAACCTCGATGGTGAATCGTACTCGCATAGCTTTCAGGCGGATTTTTTACTCACTCCTGTTGAGCGTTTTGACGTGAAGCTTGCATACAAGCGATATGAAGTGAAGACGACCTATATCGGGCAAGGATTGACCGACAGACCTTTTGTTCCCCGGGACCGGGCGTTGATTAACCTGGAATACCGTACACCTTTCGATCTCTGGAAATTTGATTTGACAACGAACTGGTACGGAATGAGCAGGATTCCATCAACAGCCGAAAATCCGGTTGAACATCAACGCCGAACATCGTCTCCGAGTTATTTTATGCTGAGCGGACAGGTTACGAAAACTTTTAAATTCGGTGAAATCTATCTGGGGGGTGAAAACCTTCTCAACTTCAAACAGGCCCATCCGATCATCGATCCGGAGAATCCTTTTGGTGATATTTTTGATGCATCCATGATTTGGGGCCCCATTAACGGAACCGTGGTATACATCGGCTTCCGAACCAATTTTTAAAAACACAACATCATGAAAAACATATTAGCAATCGCAATATTATTCTTCACAATGGGTGTATCAGCCCAAAGCGAAAATTCGAAATCGGATACAGTAACCATACAAACCTCTGCAGTTTGTGAAATGTGTGTGGCCACAATTGAGAAAGGCTACGCTTATGAAAAAGGTGTAAAATCTTCATCAGTAGATCTGGATAGCGGAACCGTAACAGTTATCTATAATCCGAAGAAAACAGATGAAGAGACGGTAAGAACAGCGCTCACCAACATGGGCTACACCGCCGATGAGAACGATCCGAATATAAAAGCATACGATAATCTCCACCCTTGTTGTAAAGCTGGCTATGACAAAAACGATCATTAATGCTGTAAGAGGAATCGCTCCTCAATTCGGAGAGAACTGCTATCTCGCTCCAAACGCTACCATTGTTGGCGACGTGGTTATGGGTCACAACTGCAGCGTTTGGTTTCAGGCGGTTATACGGGGAGATGTCAATTCCATCCGAATAGGCGATCAGGTAAATATTCAGGATGGCGCCATCATTCACTGCACTTATCAGAAAGCAGCCACCACCATTGGAAATCGCGTATCTATCGGTCACCGGGCAATTGTGCACGGCTGCACGATTCATGATGATGTGCTTATTGGAATGGGTGCAATTGTTATGGATGGTGTTGTAATCGAATCCGGAAGTTTAATTGCTGCGGGTTCGGTGGTGCTCGAAAACACTATTGTTGAAACTGGTTCGCTTTATGCCGGAGTTCCTGCAAGAAAAGTGAAAACCATCGACAAGAAGTTATTCGAAGGAGAGATCAAACGCATTGCAGATAATTATGTAATGTATTCGGATTGGTTTAAGGATTAGTCCAGAGATCCGCTACTTCGAGCGAAATTTTCTCACCGAAAAATAACCTCGTACTGTTCTGGAAGGAAGTTGTAAAGTCGGATACAAGAAACCGATGCACAGGTTTATTCGAAGATTTATCGGGAATTGCCTGTGCCACACTGGCCGCAACTATGTTGGCAGTATCCAGGACTGCAACATCTTTGCCCTCATAATATTTTTCGACCTGCTTTCGAATGAGCGGATAATGGGTGCATCCGAGAATCAAGGCCGAAATTCCTTCCAGAAAACGGTTGGACAGATAATTATTGATGATGGTCTGGCTGATGTTGTTGTTGAAAAAACCTTCTTCTATCATCGGCACCAGTAATGGGGTAGCCATAGTTTTCACCGTGAGCGAAGCGTTGAAACTGTTGATTACCCGTGGATACGCCCGTGTTTTAATAGTTCCCTTAGTGCCGATTACTCCGATTGACTGATTGTGGTAATGTTCTGCAACATACCGCGCAACAGGATCAATTACATTGAACGAAGGGATTTCTGAACCTGCGGCTGCCGCAATCTCCTTTCTGGCGATGCTGGCCGCAGTATTGCAGGCAACAATAATGGTTTCGCAACCCTCATCAATCAGGAAGCGGGTTATTCTTTCTGAATACTGCCGGATTGCTTTGGGTGATTTGTCGCCATATGGAAGGTGTGCTGTATCACCAAAATAAATAATGGAGCGGTTCGGCAGCAAGCGGTGAATTGCGCTGGCTACGGTAAGTCCACCAAGACCTGAATCAAATATTCCAATGGGTGCTTCAGACATGGTGCCGAAGATAATTAAAAGGTAAATGTTGGGTATCAAAAAAGGCGCAGCCAAAACATGACTGCGCCTTTTTACATTCGGTTCTGAATTTATTGCCGGATACTGGTGATCGTAGCATTTCCCATTGCAGGAATTACCGACACCGTTTTCTCCGCACAATAATCATTGGTGTTGATCCAGAAAGTGCTTTTGTCGTTTTCGTTCTCAACAGAGGTAAGGGAAACTTTCCAGCAATCCTTGTCGTTGAAATTTTCTCTGCCTTCCACCACCATATTTACCTGCTTCGATTTCATGGTGCTCATATCCGCCATATTGAAGGACAATTGATAGCCTTCTGCCAGTGGCAGTCCGGATACCAGTTGATCAAAACCTGATCCGTCGCTCATGAAAGCACCGGTATAGGTGATTTCGATTTCTTTATTCATGGCATTGACTGAAACAATTCCGGGAGCGTAATCCATGGTTATCTTCTGACCCATTTGGTCAATGTTTCGGGAAAGCGGTTTCAGATCGCCGGAATAAACCATTACTTCCTTGCTCTCACCCATTGGGCCGGAGTTCACTTCTGAAATAACCCAGTTTTCGCCATCCTTCTTAATAGAACGGTTGAGTTTCATATCGAATTCCTGACCCTGAACCGCCATTTTAACATTGTACATAAGCTCGCGCTCACTCATCACTGTTTTTAGAGGCGGTAATTCTGCAGCTACTTCAACTTCTTTTTTGGATTCGTATGCAACTGTCGAAACATCAACGCGCAATTCCTCGAGTCGCTGTGCAACATCCTCGGGCATATCTTCCTGATATCTGCCCCCCAGAATTCCCGCTAAAAATTTCTCCGTTTCGGCAAACATTGCCATACTGTTGACTGGTTTCGCAAATCCATGCCCTTCGTCGTCGGCCAGCAAATAGGATACATCTTTTCCCCGATCGCGCATTGCAATGACGATTTGATCTGACTCTGCCTTTTTCACCCGCGGATCATTAGCACCCTGGATAA
This sequence comes from uncultured Flavobacteriales bacterium, assembly GCA_937911795.1. Taxonomy (GTDB): domain Bacteria; phylum Bacteroidota; class Bacteroidia; order Flavobacteriales_D; family SKUL01; genus SKUL01. Next base: position 4,529 of record CALDPJ010000003.1, read on the forward strand.
TCAACAATGGTTTATCGATTTTATCGGCGCTGAACAACGGACTTGCCTCACGAATCAGCTTTAATCCTTCTTCTGTTTCAGGATCGCCTACCATTCCATAAAGAAATGCTCTTGCCGATTCCCAATATGCAGGAATAGACTCGAGTAGCGTCAGAATATTGCTCGGTCCCACAATGTCCACCCCGCCGGCATATAGTTCCGGCGTGAATGCCAAACCTGCCAGAGTGGCATATCCACCATAACTTCCGCCCATAATGGCAATTCTGTCTTTGTCTGCTATTCCTTCGTCAATCAAATATTTCACCCCCCAGGTGATATCATCCTGCATTAGTTTTCCCCATTGCAGATCTCCGGCGTTCATAAATGATTTTCCATATCCACCGCTGGCTCTGAAGTTGGGTTGCATTACTGCATACCCCCGATTTGCCAGGAACTGAACCAATGAATTATAACCCCAATGATCGCGCGGTCCTTTCGGTCCGCCATGTACCAAAATTACAACCGGAAGATTCTTAGCCTCAGCACCCTGCGGAATGGTCAGATATCCCGGAATCTCCAGTCCATCGCTACTTTTATATTTAATGGGTGTCATAGGAGCGAGATGCTCTTCTACCGCTTTCAGTTCGGGGCGTGGTGTATATTGATGGATCAGTTCTTTGGATTTGGTATCGAAAAACCACGATTCAGAAGCATATCTGTCGCCCGACACTGCAATCAAAAATTTAGTATAGTCATCAGTTGAACTTTGGAAACTCACTTCACGTCCCGGAAATTGTTTTTTGAGATGCTTATAGTTCTTCTCCCAGTTTTTGTCTTTCCAGTAGTACCGGGTCTGGTCATCGGTATAGGACGTAGAGATCATTTTACGGGTATTGCGATCAAGTCGTAAGCCCCCAAAATCAACCCGACCTTCAGGGTCACTTTCCAGTTTCGTCATTTCCTTTGACACGGGATCCATCAAATACAAGGTCAATAAATTCAGATCACCTTTATTGGTGATGAGGTACATTTTTGAATTGTCTTCGTTCCACCCCGAAACACCGGCTGATTCCGTAACAGAAGTTTCATAAATGGGAGTAAGCTGGTCACCTTCCTTGTGCAACATGACTGTATTGCCATTCTCATCGGTTTGGTACAGCAACCGGAGGTTATCGTCCCAATCAAATCCGTAGCTGGTAATCCGGTCTGTGTTTTCATATACCATTTCCAACTCGCCCGTAGAAATATTCAGACGGTAGAGGTCGTGCCAGGCTTTATCGCGGTCGTTCAAACCAATGAAGAAAAGTTCATGATCAATATCACTGGATTTATACAGTTGTGCTGTAACGTCCTCCATAGGGGTGAGATTTCTGGATTCGGGCACGCCGTTTTCACCAGGTTCATCCGATGGATTCACAATAAATACATTGATGTTTTCATCTCCATCATTGTCTTTTGCATACAACAAATACTTTCCGTCTCTCGACCAGAAATAGCCGTATAACGGACGTTTGCTGTTCGTCATTGGACGTGCATTGTCAAAAGAGTCGTCAAACTTTTTGACCCAGATATTCATAATACCATCGTATTCCTTCAGAAAAGAAATCCATTGTCCGTCGGGGCTTAGTTGGCCTCCAGAGATTTCAGGATTTCCAAAGAATAGTTCGCGATCGAGTAACGGTGTTTCCTGAGCCTGGGAAACTGTGGCAAAAGCCATGGCTAACATGAGAAGTGAGATTTTAATGTACATGATTTTTCTTATTGGTTGATGAGCTTAAGGATTTTATGCTGATTGTTATTCAAGCCTTTAAAAGTGTGACAAGATACTAACCTGACCCGAAAAACCGGAACCTTTCATCGTTAAGCGGCTATAAAAAATGATGTGTGGAATATCAGCGTGGCAGGTCATATATGCGATTATCCTTTAGAAAAACCGGATTTCCGAGTATCGTGTATTCACGAAAAACATGAACTCCGGTAGGTCTGATTAAAAGATCATCGATATAAATAGAATCTCTGACCGGCGTTCCGGCATTCACAAATACCATGGCAGATTGATTTTTGTCCAGCCGAAATTGTATGGAAACCAAAGACCAGTTTCCATATATTACTTCTGTATGAAACGGGTTGTGATATGTGCTCACCGGGGGACTATTTGTTTGAATAATCTGCAGTTCAATGTTGGCATATGTCTGCCGGATGTTGTTGTTGAAATACCACAGAGACAGTTCATAATTCTCCACGGAATCAATTACCGGCTCAAATCTGTAAATTTCATAACGTCCGCTATTGAGACATGAAAAGGCACCAATGCCGGAAAAAGTTATTTCGGAAGGAGAATCCTCAAAAGATTGGTGAACGAGTGCTTCGGGGGTAGTGCTGAAACCTCCGTTATTAAAAGTCAGTTCAGCTCTCAGACTATCCGGAAACAATAATTCGATTGGCTCGGGCTCAGGAAACAGGTTTTCATAGGAAAGGAGATAGAAATCGCCAAACGAGTCAGAATATGATAATTCAGCCCGGTCGAGCAATTGCTGTTCGAGAGAGTGCAGATCTTCACCGGTATGATATATGAGGAATGGCCGTTTATCCGTGAGATCAGCTTCAACGTTTTTTGTAATCCGGGTGTTTGTAAATATCTGACTGATATTCCTTCCCTCAGTAATGGACGGTCTGGATAAATATGCATTCATCATCGGGAGGCTGGTGTGGTATGATAACATCATTGAATTGAAGATGCTTTTGGCTGAGCTTCCGAAATTGTAAGGATTCGAGTAGTGGTAATAAAAGGGGAGGGAAATGATGGCTTGATAATTATTTGGATCAAACCTACTTAGAGCCATTTTAAAATCCTCCTCCAGGTGCTCTTCAGAAAAAATATTGGGTGAATCGGGAACCTGAGCACCGATCTTAGCGTGCAACGAATAACCTTCAATCAGGAGAATCAGTACCAATATATTGCCGGTAGCTCTTTGTAAACGGGTGCGGGAAAAATGACTGCTCAGCACATAAATTGCGAAAGTTGTTGCTATAAAATAAAACACCCACGCAAACCTTCCGTAACTTGAAAATTGCATCAGAACAGAGAAAGGCCCGAGGTCTATATCCGGAAAAACCCGAAATGGAATTGCCATTGCGAAGTTTAAAGTTACCACCGCTGCACTCCAATAAATCAACCACTCCGTACGAAGTAGATGCGATAGTTTTATTTGTCTTTTGATCAATCGTACTCCCTGGACTCCGCAATAAACAATAAGAACGAGAATGGTCGAAATACCGATATAATTGCCCACTTTATCCCATGAAGAGTCGGATTCTGCAAAATCAAACAACGAATAGAAATACTTCACTGGTGTGTCGTTGCTAATCAACAGGCTTCTCCAGGTAGCCACGTGTTTATCGAAGAAGAAGGCCTCCGGGCGATCAATATGTGTGTCGAATAATTTTATACTCAATACATAAATCAGCAGTGGAAAAAGAAATGCAATTAAATATCTTTTCAGATGGCCACTGTTCCGGAAACCTGTGAGATGATTCGTTATCAGTGAGACGATGTTGAACATCAGCAACATTAAACCAAGATAAGGGTGAACGTACATCCAGAGCATAGCATTGAGTCCGGTAAGAAAAATCCATTTATCCGGATTCGGTGAATGCAGCGAGCGAATCAGCAGAAACCACCCGAGTGGAAAACAACAAACATATCCCAGGGCCCAATGGCCATATCCCCATAAGAGAATCTGCGAACTCAGAGCCGTTATGGATACAGCACCGGTTATTGCTAACAATGTTCTGACTTTAAAGTGATTTAATATCAGAAACATCATCCAGGCGCTAAGGATCAATGAGACCAGGAGAAGAAAATTAATGTACCCGATGACATAGTTGTTTGCTGCCGGAAATATTTCGGTCACCAGTTTAAAAATTAATGCCGGAAAAGGATGTGCGTCTTCAAGAAGCAAAAACTCGCCGTACGGGTAGTTCATAGACGATATCTGGCAATAATCATCGCTGTTTTTGACATAGCTGGCTACTACAAAATAGTTCTTGATACCGTCATCCCGCCCAGCGATTAGATAATCGTTCGGTGCTATTAACAGTTTGCCAAAATGAACTGCCACAAATGCAGTCATCAGGATTATGACAGAGAAATGATATTTCCATTTGGGCATCGGTTCAAAAGAAGTAAGAAAAGCGGCGTGAAATTCCGCAGTATGGGTAAGTTTTTCACACCTCAGGTGTGCTAAAGCAGGAAAAAGGCCGAATTTAGAAATGAGGAACGGGTACAAAAAAGAAACCCCGCAAGGCGGAGAGCCATTGCGGGGTTGTAACTGTTACAAAAGGGCTATAGAAGTGATAAAAAATGAACCAACCTAATTTAACCAAATCTATTAACCAAACTATTAACCAAATTTGCCCTTGTAGATGTAACAGCTATGTAAAGAACTTCAAAACATCAAGGTCAATTACCTTGCCAAATCTGTCTTTATTTTAGAAGTCAATTGGACTTTAACATTTTTTGCCTTTGAAGTCATCCAGCGTATAACGTTTTCCATCCGTGGCCGGGAGATCGAACTCAGGTGCTTTTGAGCCAATGGCAAGTGGTTCAGGATCTCTGCTGAAGGTAGTTGAATGCGCGAGCAACATCATACATACGGTTAGTTTGGCAACAATGCATGACTGTATCAGGGTGGATGAGATAACTTTTTTCATTTGACCGGATGTTACGTTCTTAAATTTCAACTTCAGGCGCGTTAGCCAGGGTATTAAATTTCAGATAAGTTAGCGATCCATCCACGTTATCGCGATGATTTCTCCCAATTAGACGAC
>CALDPJ010000004.1 GCA_937911795.1 uncultured Flavobacteriales bacterium
TCATTTCGGTTTCGATAAAACCGGGCGCAATGGCGTTGCAACGAACATTTCTGGAACCGATTTCGAGTGCAACAGATTTGGTGAAACCCAGGATTCCGGCTTTGGAAGCTGCGTAGTTTGCCTGGCCGGCATTTCCTTTTACACCTACTACGGAACTCATATTGATGATCGATCCGCTGCGCGCTTTCAGCATGGTTCGCATGGCAGCTTTGGTAAGATTAAATACCGATTTGAGGTTGGTTTGGATCACTTCGTCCCATTGTTCTTCGGACATGCGCATCAACAGTCCGTCGCGTGTGATACCTGCATTGTTGATCAATACATCAATGGTTCCGAAAGATTTCACGACTTCATCCACCAGTTCTGTGGCAGCGTTGAAATCAGATGCATCCGATTGAAAGCCACGCGCTTTTCCACCGAATTTGCTCAATTCATTGGCCAATGCTTCTGCTTTTGATGCAGATGATGCATAGGTAAACGCCACATCGGCACCCTGTTCTGCGCATTTTTCTGCAATTGCTTTACCAATTCCGCGGGTGGCACCGGTAATCAATACCACCTTTCCTTCCAATAATTTCATGTAAAATATTTTTGAGCCTCAAATATAGGCAGAAGCGCCGGTATTGAGGAGGAAGGTTTGTTGAAAATGCAGAATCTCTTTGGTTACCGGTTACAAGGAATCTGAATCACCCTGAATCAATATGGGATGAATTTCCGAATTACACGGTTCATTATTGAAGTGATCGAAAATTGTCCGACGCGGCCAAGAATTCTCATCAGAAAGCCGCCTTTTTTACCAATGGTAACTTTGTGTACCAACCAACCACTAGCGATGCTGGCCACATATTGCAGAATTTTGAAGACATCTCTCTCACCGACCTTTTCATCCACTACCTGACGAACGAGGTTTTTTGGTCGGACGCTTTCCGAAAGTGCCTCGGCTGTTGATTTAATCTGGAACCATTGTACCTGACGTGTTTCTTCTAAAACGGCTATTGACCGTTCCAGGTCTTTCATGTTGTTAATCTTTCCGGTCATGGCTAATTCAGAAGGTTTTTAATAACAAGATTCTCAATAGGGCGAAGCACCATAGGTCCTTTAAAAGCAAACAATACAATCGCCAGAAGCAGGTAAAACCCGGCCACGATAAAAAACCCGAGATACATTTCACCCAACATTTGTCCAACCCATACTGCCGCACCGACGCTGAGCATGATCAGAAAGAACAAGGCCAGAATCAGTAAGGTAATATACAACCCGACTTTACCGGCGGTTTTAGCGGAAACTTCGGTTGTTTTTAATTTGACCAGTTCCAGCGACGAATGACCGTAGGCTTCGGCTTTTGACTTTAATTCGTCATACAATCGTTTGGTTTCTTCCATATCAGTTTGCTGCCGATGAGACTTTCGATTTCAATTCCTCTCCTTTTTCTCTGGCTTCTTTTGCGGCAGAGGCCGATCCGCTTTTAACATCATCCATCTGATTTTTCAGATTATCAAGGATTTCATCCACCCCATCTTTAATGTCGGAAGTCAGCTTTCCTGTTTGATCTTTAATTTTTCTGCGGAGATTTTCACCTTTGTCCGGGGCATACAACATTCCGATCACTGCTCCGGCGGCCGCTCCAACCAATAATCCGAATAATAAGTTTTTCGTGCTCATAGTTTTAATTTTTAGGTGTTTTAAATTTGATAATTTTATTGTTTAAGTTAAGAACAATAAGCTGAACCACCAAATCAGGTTGGAGGTTAGATGAAATCCATAAAGGATGAATTCCGGATTATATCAGACCCTTTTTTTTTCGGGATTTGCGAATCAGAAAAAATCCGACAACTGCGGCAGCCAGGATGGAAAATAATATCCAAAAGTTACTGTTCGCGGTTTGAATAATGGGTTCATGATTTCCGACCAGGACCATTCCAGCCCAGAAATACGGAGCCGCCAGTTCGCCGCTGATGCCCGCAAGATATTCGAGTTTAGCCTGGCGCAGCGCCTCGCTTTTAGTTGCACCGTGAGCCAGATGCTGGTAAAAATTTTCAATGATTGTGGATGATGTTTTTTCGTCGATCTGCCAAAGAGACATGACTACACTCGGACAACCTGCGTAAGCAAAACTGTGAGATAGCGATAAAACTCCTTCGCTTTTGTTTTCTTTACCGACACCGGTTTCACAAGCTGTTAGTACGGCTAATTCGGCACGTAGCGAGAGGTTATAAATTTCATAGGTGTGCAGATAGCCATCCTCTGATGAAAGATTGCCAACCGATTCTTTAGCCAGAATTAATCGCGACAGCATAGGTGAAGTATTGTCAATTATAGCGTGGGTTCCGAGATGAATAATCCCATATTGAGAGGACCGGTTTTTGAATTCGCTTTCACTGGCTGCATTCCCCGTAAATGCTTGTCCGGTTATTATTCCGGTAATGTTATGCGCTGCCCTTACAGAAAAGGGCTGCTGAATAAAGTGCATATATCCGTCATCAAAAGAGATCGAATCCACTGATTGTTTTACATACGATTGCTTCAGTTCATCAGAAAAACCCGGGGCAAATGCGAGGACACCGGCGGTCGTTTGCTTGTTCAAACGACGAAATTTAAGTGCTGTAGATGCAGATAATAAATAGGATATGTTAAAGTCGTAAATCAAATATTGGGGGCCACCGGAAGCCGGTTTCATCAACGTTTCAAAGTTGATGCTGAACAAATCGGTATTGGGAACAATCAAAATGTTGGGAGTGTTGATTTTATTTCCGAATGGTTCGATGAGCATGTTGTACAAAGCGACAGAAACCTGGGCGAATGGTTCCAGCTCCATTTGTCGGATAAACAGGTTGTAGCGGTCAATGAGCATGTCGATTCCTGTGTCATTGAGCTCTGCAGCGAAAATCGAATCGGGAGTAATGAGCAGCGCGTACAAATGTTCATCGGTAGATATATACTGCAACAGGCTGTGATCTTTACCCAGCAGTTCATCCTGTACCTGCTTTATGCTGATGCTTTCTTCTTCAAACCGCAGGCGATAATAATCCGGGTATTCCGCAGCGATGTGTTCAATGAGCCGATCGTACTGCTCTTCAGTAGCGTAATAATCTTTGGTCGGATCCGGATTTTCTTTCCGACCGGACAAGATGCCAATCAGTTGTTGTTCCTTTTGTACTACCGAATCCGGCACTCCCTGATATTGAATGGAACCGAAAAAACGCAATTGTCGCCGCAGCAAAAGGGTTCTGCTTTCTTCATTCAGCAGAAACATTTTTTCCAGATAGCTTCCGTCGTGCCTGGTTAAATAACTTTCGAAATACAAATCCTGAGCGAAATCAAAAATATTGCTGTAAGTGTCGTAAAGTGCCATCTGAGCATCTTCGCCATCGAAAATATTTTTTGTGGAACGAAGCAGGACAATTGCATTCTGAATATACTCTTCGGCTGATTTTATTGATCCGGTTTCCTTTGCCAATACCGCCTTCAAATAATAGGCTTCAGGTAAATACAGCACCGGATTATTTTGTTGAAATTGTCCTGATGTTTTAATGTATTGTTCATAATCCTGAAGTAATTTCAGTCCCCGGTCTGCATAAATCTGCGCACTGTCGATCTCTTCGAAGTGCAAATAACATTCTGCAATGGTAAGCCAGGCTTTTCCGGGTTTCGGATCAAAGTCAACATTGCGTTTTGTGTATAAATGTGCTGCACGGTACAAATCCGTCAGAGCCTTTTGTTGCTCACCAGTTTGTTGATATGCTTTGCCCCGTTGAATTAGGGTCATCGGTAGATTCTGGCCAAAACCATCACCCGAGATTGATTCAAGTATTTCTATGGTTTCGTTGAAGGCAGCAATAGCTTCCGGAAAATCTTTCTTCGCCATATAAATGTCAGCCATTCTTCTGTAAGCTCCGGCTGTATGAAAACTTTCCCGACCGTATTTATCTTCGCAGTATTTCAAAAAGATCCCAATGTTACGCTGGGCTTTGTCATACTCCTCCATATTCAGATAAATACTGCCAAACGATTCATAGGTAAGAAAAACACTCGGATCTTCCGGACGCATATATTTCTTTTGAAGGGTACTCAGGTATTCGGTGATTTCCAGCGCGCGTGAATAATCTCCAATGGCCAGCCTCAGGGATGCCAGATTCCGGTAATTGGCAATCAGATGTTTGTGATGCTGTTCTTTCTCATAATGATCTTTGCACAAGGTCATCGCTTTTTTCCGGTCAGAAATGGCAGATTTTAAATAATCCTCGGCTTTTTGAATTCTACCTTCATCCTGAGCGACGAGCGATAGATTGCCAAGGCAATTACTTCTGTTGCTTAGAATCTGGTATTCATCCTCCATGTGCGAGATATATTCGAGGCTGTGTTGAAATGAACTTTCAGCATCCAGCAAATTTCCGTTTCGCCAGAGCGCCGCTCCAAGCGCGTTGTATCCATTGACCAGTTGTTTTACGGAAGCAGAATCGGTCGGATCAAGCGGCTCTACAGCCAGCCGAAAATGTTCAATGGCCTTCGCGGCGTTCCCTGCTTCCATAGCATTGAATCCGGCATTGTAATGTGCTGTAGAACGTAGAATAGGAGTAGCTTTACTGTATTGATGAACGAGTTCCATGTACGCC
>CALDPJ010000005.1 GCA_937911795.1 uncultured Flavobacteriales bacterium
GTGGGTGGTCACCGCCTGGGCGGCATCGCCGCGCTGGCGCTGCAGGCTGCCCAGTTCCAGGCGCGAGCGGAGTTTGATGGATTCCGTAACCTGATATACCAGGCTCAGGCGACCGTTGTTTAGCTCGTTCGAGACGGCATAATTGATCGGTGTTTCTCCGCCATAATTGGTGGGGCGTTTTCTTCTTCTCCAGCGCGCATAAATTTCGAGCTGGCGCGAGGGCTTATAGGTGAATTGAAGTAAATGATCGAATCCGGAGGTTCCGGGCTGATCAACCTGGTAGCGCAACCACGGAAACCGGAATTGATCAAAATAGGCGTTGATTCTAATCTTCCGGGAGGGTTTGATCTCCAGTCCCATATAGACGCCGCTTTCGTTGGCATTGCGCGATGATTCACCAATGGCTACTGCGAAATTGTTCTGGTAGTCGCGGGAATAATTGCGGTACAACACCGACAGCGATACTTTCGGGTCGATGGCCAGCATTACGCCGTTTAATGTGGCAATCCCACCGTTCTGGCTGACGGAGGTTTCGCCGAAAATATTCAGGTTGCGCCAAACATAATTGAAGTCAATCCCGAGATTGCTGTTGACATTGGTGTTGAGATCGAATTGATTGTAAATGCGCAGGTTTCTCGAAAAATTCCCTTCGTAAGCCGTTCTTACTCCGGTGATTCCCACCTGAAAAGACTTGCTTCTGTACGCAATATTGGCTCCTGTTATCAATTCGTTGAGTGATTTCCGGTTGCTCATTTCGCGCGGGGTGCGGTGCAAACCCGATTGCTGAAAGGCCGAAAAAGTAACGAGGTCGTCGCGGTTATCCAGCAGGGTGTCCGGTTCTTCAACTACCGAAGCATCTATGGCTTTGTAGGAGGCAAACGGTGTGACCTCTATGTTGCCAAATGCTACTGTTGCAGCGGCTCCGCGCAGAAAAAGATTTTCGTTTACTGAAGTATAGGGAACCAGGCCCCGCGCACTGCGCTTGATGTTCAGCGAAAACGACGATTTGCTCGAAAAGGCAAAGCCACTCCAGAAAGTCAATCCTTGCCCAAACTGCGCCTGATAATCGCCGATGGCCAGTTTCTTGAGTCTGCCCATGTCGCTGATGAACAAATGCGCACTTACATGATCGAAGCCGGTGCGGAAATCCTTAGGATCGAGATTGGGTTTCTGAGAGCCGGTAAACAACTGTTCGCCCGGATCTTTTTCGGCGACAAATCCATACGACAGATTTTTGCCATACGTGTGCCGGTATCGCAGGTATAAATGATCGCGCGTTCCAAGGTAACGTGCGTTTGGATTCTCTTCGAGTTCTTCCGGACTGACGTCAGAATATCCTTTTTGTTCATCGACTACGCGCCGGTAGCGAATCATCATATCGTTTTGCCCCTCGCCAAACATTTTCCATATCGGCGTTTTTGCGAATTCACTGCGCTCCTGTACCGTTACAAAAGGTTCAATCATCTGAATCGTCTGCCGGTCAAAACCTTCAATAACCTGTAGTTCGTAGATGGTTGTCAGTTCGCCGAAACGGCTGATGTGCGTCAGCAGGTTGTTGATCTGAATATCGGTGAGGAGATACAGGCGGTTAAAGTCATCGATGGTAGCGGTGTTGAGGTTGAGTGGCCGGTCCATGAATAGCCACAAGTCATCAAACAGGGTCGAATAATCCACCTGCGATTCTTCATCGAGACTTTCGGATATATATTCAACCCGTTGCTCAATGATGGCCGCTTTATCGATGGTTCCATCTTCTTCCTGTGCGCGGAGCGTTCCGGTTGCCGCCAGAAAGAGCGATATGGCCAGAAATTTTTTCACATCAGAAAGGGTTGTAGCTCAGGCTCAGCTGCGGACTGAATCCGAGTGTGGCGTGGTAGCTACTGGCAACGTCGATGAAGAATCTGTTCAGTTTTACACCGAATCCGAAACTGGCCAGGGTTGGGTTGGTAGAAATTCCTCCGCGCAGATACAACTGCTCGATGAGGTGATATTCAAGTCCGACCCGGAAAGAGGGGCGGTCATAAATATTCTGCATTCCTTCTACCGCGATAAATAAATTTTCGTTGAACTGATACTGTGCTCCGAGCCGGATGGTGGTGGGAATGCGCTCGTTGTTGTATTCTGCCTGAGAAGTCAGAGTAGGGTTGTAGACGTGAGCTCCAACCGAAAGCGCATCGGTCAGGTCTGCCTGTATCCCCACCTCACCGGTGAAATGGCCGGCATTTCCGTATCCTTCGGCAATTTGTGTCCGGTGATAATTCAGTTGAACCCCCATGCGCACCTTTTCGCTCAGCTCCATGGCGTAGGCCAGGCCGAATTTTGATTCGCTGTAGAGTTTGTATCCGAAGGAAGTGACGCTGACACCGAATGTTCCGAAACTAAAAGGTACTGCCGCAACGCCGCCTTTGAGGCTGAGCTCTTTCATTGTGAAGCGGCTTTCGTAATAAATTCCGCCGCCGATTTCCTTCAGCCCCGCCAATCCGGCCTGGTTGTGATGCGCTGCCCAGATGTCCTGAAGGTTTACCGAGGCATGGCTCAATCCCATGGATCGCCCTCCGACCGGGAGATTTTCGTTGCCCGCGAACAGCACAAAGGGCAACAGCAGTAGTATGGTGAGAAATGATCTTTTCATTGGTTCATCGACCAAATTACAACTATTGGCGAAACGTGCCGCAGATTTTCTGATAAGGGAATAAAATTTAACACCACGGCCTTTGTCAATGGGTTATTGTTGGGGTTTGTTTTCGAGGTCGCGGACACTCTCCAGTACCTTATCTTTCAACGATTCCTTGAATGCGGAAATTCGTTTGCGGATCTCAGGGTCCGAAGCACCGAGAATTTGTGCCGCAAGGATTCCTGCATTCCGGGCACCGTCGAGCGCAACTGTGGCGACCGGAACACCAGCAGGCATCTGCAATATCGATAACACAGAGTCCCAGCCATCGATCGAGTTGCGCGATTTAATCGGCACTCCAATCACCGGAAGCGGGGTAATCGAAGCCGTCATTCCGGGCAGGTGAGCCGCTCCGCCCGCTCCGGCAATAATCACCTGAATGCCACGATCGGCAGCATTTTTGGCGTAGTCAAACATACGCTCGGGAGTGCGGTGCGCCGACACAATCGTTACTTCGCATTCAATCTGCAAAGCTTTCAGCACATCTTCTGCTTCCTGCATTACTTTTAAATCCGATTGGCTTCCCATGATGATTCCTACCATAACTCAATTTATTGTGGCACCGTGGCAGAACTGATGACGCGGAGCAGTTGTTGTATTTTTTGTGCTGTTTGTTTGGCTTCTGAAACAGAATCGGCTACCACGGTTACGTGGCCCATTTTGCGAAATGGTTTGGTGGTTGTTTTTCCGTAGAGGTGCACATGAACGCCCGGCGTGGCCAGTGCTTCTTCAAGATTTTCGTACTCCACCGGACCGGTATGGCCTTTGTCACCGAGTAGGTTGAGCATCACCGCCGGTTTCAGCAGATCGGTTTCTCCTAAAGGAAGGCCGAGGATTGATCGCAAGTGCTGCTCGTATTGCGAAGTGATATTGGCTTCGATGGTGTGATGTCCGCTGTTGTGTGGCCGCGGCGCCATTTCGTTGATCAGCAGTTGGCCGTCTTTGGTGACAAACATTTCTACCGCGAGAATTCCCACCATTTGCATCGATTCAATCAATCGGGCAGCGAGCTGCTGCGCTTCTTTTTCGATCTCGGGAGCGAGGTCTGCCGGAGCATAAAGGAATTCCACCAGGTTGGCTTCCGGGTTAAAATCCATTCCCACGGCCGGAAAACATTTTATTTCGCCGGCTGCATTTCGCGCGGCGATGATGGAAATTTCCTGTTCAAAATCTACCAGTTCCTCGAGCACCGATGGGGTATCAAATGCTTTTTCAAGATCTTTTTCGCTTCGCAGCACCTGAACTCCGCGACCGTCATAGCCACCGGTTCGAAGTTTTTGAACCACCGGAAGTTTTTGTGCGTTCAGGGCAGCAGAATTTTCCACCAGTTCGAAATCGGCGGTAGGGAGGTTGTGCTTGCGGTAAAATTCCTTTTGCAGGCCTTTGTCCTGAATCATGCGAATCAGGTGTGGCTGTGGAAAAACCTTTACGCCCTGTTTTTCGAGAAATTCGAGTGCATCGGTATTGACGTGTTCAATTTCGATGGTGAGCACGTTTTTGTCGCGACCAAAATCTACCACGGTTTGGTAGTCGTTGAAATTTCCGTTTTGAAATCCGTGCCCGATGGCGTGGCAGGGTGCCTGCGGATCCGGATCCAGAAATGACATCCTGACATCAAGATTTACGGCTTCCTGAAAAAGCATGCGTCCGAGTTGTCCTCCGCCGAGGATGCCCAGTTTAAACTGCGGGTGGTAGAATGGCTCCATGCGGAGCAAAGATATTGATTTACGATTGGGATTGACGATTTTGAGATTTACGATTTACGATGGCGGATTTACGATTGATGATTGATGAATTGATGATCAAGGTTTATGAATTATGTGTAAGTGATTGTTTGCTTTCAATCAAAAAACTTTCTTATATTTTCATTCTGTAAAGTTGAAATGAAATGATATCGAAAGAAAAGCTTAAAGCACATATAGATAAATTTCCAGAGGAAGAAATTTCAATAGATGAGCTCATTGAGCGCTTGGTTTTTATTGAAAAACTGGAAAAAAGAATTCAGTTGTCAGAAAAAGGAACTGCTTCGCTATCGGAGGATGATGTGGAAAAGGAAATCAGAAAATGGTCCAGGTAAGATGGCTTTCTGAAGCAAGAGATGACCTGAAGAATATTTATGAATTTATAGCCAGAGATTCTGAAAAATACGCCAGTAGGCAAGTCTCTCAAATTTTTGAACGTGTAAATGTTTTAAAAAAACATCCACAGATTGGTAAAGTGGTTGAGGAAATAAATCGACTGGAAGTTAGAGAGATTAGTGAAGGTAATTACCGCATAATTTATCGGATTATTAATGGTTCAGCAATTGAAGTATTAATGATTCACCACGCAGCCAGGGATTTGAGCCGACGAAAAATTGGCTAAGGGTTCATCGCGCTGATATCCATCTGTAGCAGTCCACCTTTTATGGCAACTCCACCAACAGAAGCGTAATGGAACTGACCAGAATTGAGGCCGTAATAGTCGATGGAACCTTCAATTTTAGTGATTTCACCGGTGGCGTTGAATGTCAGATCGTCAATTTCCAATGTGATACCTTTTTCCTGAAGTTCAACCATTAACTCGTGGATTTCGGATTCTGAAAGGTGGCTGTGGATTTCAATGGTAGGATGATATAAGTAGTCTGCCGCAGCCACTACAGCCAGAGCAAGCAAAAACGGGATGATAATCTTGAAAATTAACATGGTGATATGTTTGTTTTGTTGAAATTAATAATCATATTTGAATATCCAACTAGCCGATAACCAACTGTTACTATGAAAGTTTCTTGCCTTTTGTTTGCGCTCAACGGAATCTTCTTTTTTGGTGCGCAAGATGTAAAAGCACAACAGCAATTGCTCAACGGTGGGTTTGAGATTACCGTTTCTGATACCAGTGTTATTTTGCCGCCCAATTATGATGTCAGACCCATGTATTGGCGGTTTGGAACTACTCCAGATCTTATTGGGTGCTATCCTGTTTTCGGAGAGATGACGAGCGATAGTCATACAGGAAATCAGGCAATAAAGCTGAAAACTATTGCATGTCCGGCCTTTTATACCGGATTTGCTACCAATTATTCAGAAATTCCGAATTCCATGCACT
>CALDPJ010000006.1 GCA_937911795.1 uncultured Flavobacteriales bacterium
TAATGCCCAACAGGCGCGACGGATTTTGGACAGGTTGGTTGGTTTTGAACTCTCGCCGGTGCTTTGGAAAAAAGTAAAAACCGGACTTTCGGCAGGAAGAGTGCAGTCGGTTGCAGTTCGACTTATAGTAGAGCGCGAACGTGAGATCCTGGATTTCCAGTCGACATCTTCCTTTAAAGTCACCGGCCGGTTTAAAAACAGTACAGGTGCTTCCTTTGAAGCAACCATGTCGAAACGCCTGGAGCAGGAAGAAAGCAGAAAATTACTGGAACATTGTGCGAACGCAGATTTTTCGGTGACAAAGGTCGAAAAGAAGCCAGCGGTTAAATCACCGGCTGCACCTTTTACTACTTCTACTTTACAGCAGGAGGCGAGCAGAAAAATGGGCTATTCTGTAGCGCAGACCATGCAACTCGCGCAAAGGCTGTATGAAGCGGGTTTTATTACCTATATGCGTACCGATTCTGTTAATCTTTCGGACTTTGCTGTACAATCTGCACAGAAATCAATCATCAATCTATACGGTGAAGATTTTTCCAATCCGAAGAAATATACCACCAAGAACAAATCGGCACAGGAAGCGCACGAGGCCATACGCCCAACCGATCTCAGTGTGTCTGCCGTTAAAGCCGATCCGCGCGAACAGCGTTTGTATGAATTGATCTGGAAACGAACCATCGCTTCTCAGATGACGGAAGCACAATTGGAGAGAACGACTGCACAAATCAGTATTTCGGGCAGTGATGAAAATTTTGTGGCCAGGGGTGAAGTGTTGAAATTCGAAGGATTTTTAAAGGTTTATCTCGAAGGCAAAGACGACGAAACTGAAGAGGAGGCAAAAGGAATGCTTCCTCCGTTGACGGAAGGAGAGAAATTGGGAGTGGACGGAATTTCGGCGGTTGAGCGATTTACCCAACACCCACCACGCTATGCCGAAGCCAGTTTGGTGAAAAAATTGGAGGAGCTGGGAATCGGACGGCCATCTACCTATGCACCAACCATTTCTACCATTCAGAAGCGCGGTTACGTTGCAAAAGAAGAGCGCGACGGTGTTTTGCGTGACTATAGGGTGATTGAACTCAAAAATGGTCAGGTAAAGCAGGAGGTAAAGCAGGAACGAACCGGAGCTGAAAAGAACAAACTCTTCCCGACAGATATCGGAATGGTTGTAAATGATTTTCTGGTAGAACATTTTAAGGATATTCTCGAGTATAATTTCACGGCTTCTGTAGAAAAGGAATTTGATGAAATCGCCGAAGGGCAGAAGAAGTGGTCAGAAATGATAGATCGGTTTTACAAGCCTTTCCACAAGCTGGTAGAACAAACCCTGGAGCATTCAGAAAGAGCCAGTGGTGAACGCGAACTGGGCACCGATCCGAAATCAGGTAAAAGAGTGATTGCGCGGATTGGTCGCTACGGCCCGATGGTTCAGATCGGTGAAACATCAGAAGATGAGAAACCGAAGTTTGCTTCCTTGCAAAAGGGGCAAAGCATTACCACCATTACGCTCGAGGAAGCACTCAAACTGTTTTTGCTTCCGCGCTCACTGGGAGAATACGAAGGAGAAGAAATTGCGGCAGGCGTTGGTCGCTTCGGGCCCTATGTAAGGCACGGGAAACTATTCGCGTCGATTACCAAAGATATGGAGGCCGATGTCTACAGCATTTCGCTCGATCAGGGAATACAACTCATCGAGGAGAAACGAACCATAGAGAAAAACCGAACCATTAAGTTATTTGATGAGAATCCGGATGTTCAGGTGCTGAATGGTCGTTATGGTCCTTATATAAAGATCGGAAAGGATAATATTAAGATTCCGAAAGATGTTGAACCCGCTTCTTTGACATTGGAAGATTGCCTGCGAATTGCTGAGGAGACGCCTAAAAAAGCACGCAAAGGAAAGGCTGCAGCCAAAAAACCTGCGGCCAAAGCGGGGGCCAAATCCACTGCTAAAAAGAAGACCGCTGCTAAAGGTGGTTCTAAAAAGAAAGCAGCCGCCAAAAAAACTAAGAAATAGGAAGCTGTGTCTGATCTTTCCATCTATTTTGCACCGCTGGATGCAGGAACATTTGCTTCCTCAGGTTTTCATGCCGAATCCGTAGGTGGCAATATCTCACGCTATATTAATGAGTTTCCGGAGTGGAAGTATAGTGAGATCGCCATTATCGGAGTGCAGGAAGACAGGTTATCCGGCAGGAATAAGGGCTGTGCAAAAGGGCCGGATGAAATAAGGAAGTATCTGTACCAGCTGTTTCCGCCCAATTCCGGTAAAATAAAACTGGTTGACCTGGGGAATATTCTGCCGGGTGAAAGTGTAGAAGACACCTGGTTTGCATTAAAAGCTGTAGCCAGTGAATTGATCCGGAAAAATATCATTCCTGTTATAATTGGCGGGAGTCAGGATTTAACCTATGCTAGCTTCTCCGCTTATGAAAAGCTTGAGCAGACCATTAATGTACTGACCATAGACCGGATATTCGATCTGAGCAGAGACCACGACGAATTCAATTCAATGGCTTATCTCAACCGGATTATTCTACACGAGCCCAATTTTCTTTTCAACTACAGCAACATCGGCTACCAGACCTATTTCATCAGCGGAATTGAACTGGAGCTGATGGAGAAATTGTACTTCGATACATATCGACTAGGAGAATTCAAAGAAAACATCGCGGCCACAGAACCGATTATTCGCAATGCGGATCTTGTAAGTATCGATATTTCGGCCATTCGCCAATCCGATGCTCCCGGAACGGCGCATTCAGGTCCCAATGGTTTTTATGGAGAAGAGGCCTGTCAAATGGCTCGTTACGCCGGCATGAGCGATAAACTTTCCTCGTTCGGTATTTATGAGTACAACCCTGTTTTCGATCGCAATGGGCAAACAGCACATCTGGTTGCGCAGATGTTGTGGTGCTTTATAGATGGGTATTACAGTCGTAAGAATGATTTCCCCTTTACTGATGAATCAAAGTACATCCGGTATCAGGTGGTTCTGAAAGATTTTGAACACGAATTACTTTTTTATAAGAGTAAACAATCTGATCGATGGTGGTTGAGTGTACCTTATTCTCCGGCCAATCATTTTAAGTTCGAAAGGCACCATCTGGTTCCCTGTAGTTATGATGACTATCAGCTGGCATGCAGCGAAGAAGTGCCGGATATTTGGTGGAAAACGTTTCAGAAAATTACCTGATGCCGCATATATCAAGAGGTAGAAGTTGTCGTGGTACTGTTGAAAAATTTTTGTGTGTTTAAGAATTTCTTTATTTTAGCCCTCGTTTCGAATGAAAATTTAACCGAATCCAACAGTTAACCGGCATCAAAACCAGCAAGCACGCATGAAACGAATTTTTACCCTAATAATTGGTCTATCGGTGATATGGAGTGCATCTGCTCAACAAGATCCTCAGTTTACCCAATTCATGGCCGATCGTCTATCTATTAATCCTGCATTCGCCGGAAGTAAAGACGCTATTTGTGCTACATTGATGTACCGGAACCAATGGGCAGGTTTTGACGGGGCGCCAACAACGATGCTTTTGAATGTACACGCACCCATCAGATCAATTCGTAGCGGTGTCGGTTTAACGTTTTTCAATGATAACATCGGTCAGCTCAATACCAATATCTTGCGCGCTCATTACGCGTATCATCTAAAAGTTGGGAGCAGCTTTTTAAATCTTGGTGCTTCTATAGGTATGTACAATAGCGCAATCGGCAACCAGTGGAAACCGATTACAATTGACGATGATGCCATACCTTTTACAGGTCAGAGCAATACAAAATTCGACGCCTCTTTTGGTGTTTATTTTCATAAACCTGGTCAGTTCTATGCCGGTCTCTCATCTACACATCTCACCGAGGGAGACATGCAAGACGTCAATATTGCAATCGCCAGGCACTACTACTTAATGGGAGGATATATTTTCAATGTCCATCCCTCAATCAATATCAATCCAAACGTGTTGGTTAAGTCTGATATCGCTTCCACACAGTACGACATCAACCTCAACGCCGAATACCTTGCAGGCAATAAGATGATTTGGCTTGGCGTTACTTATCGCACAGTAGATGCAATCGCACCGCAGGTGGGTTATCAGCATCAATTTGGGAAAAATACTTTAAGGGTGGGTTATTCGTATGATGTAACGACATCAGAATTATCCAACTATAGTAACGGAAGTCACGAAATCAGCGTGAACTTCTGCTTTAAGATTGAGAAACCATTGAGCAAGGAAATTCACAAATCCGTGAGGTTCTTGTAGTGTAACTAAACCACACAGTTCCCCGTAAAACAAGGTTCTCGTAAAGATTGCATTTACTGTGAGAGGCCTGTATTATTGGAAATTGTAAAACCATAGAGAGATGAAAAATTTGCTCTTAATTATGGCTGTTTTAACCGTAATGTCAAGTTGCGGTGGAGGTGGCAGAGGAGAACTGATAGGAGTTCAGCCTCGGGAAGATTTTGTACAGTACAATCCGTATGGAATGAACTACATTCATTTCGGAAGCTTTGTCATGGGGCCGAACGATCAGGATGTACCTTATGCTATGAACACCAAAAGCAAAACGGTGACAGTAGGAGCATTCTACATGGATGATACAGAAATTTCCAATAACGAGTATCGGCAGTTTGTTCACTGGGTGCGTGATTCAATCGCCCACATGCGTTTGGGTGAAGCGGATATAGGTGAACACGTTTTCGAGGAAGATGCGTACGGTGAAGAATTGTATCCGCCAATTATCAATTGGGACGAAAATATTCGTTGGAACGATGAAGAGGAGCGGGAAGAATTGTTTGATTTATTCTTACCTGAACATGAGCGGTTCTATCGTCGTAAAGAGATCGACACCCGTAAACTTTTGTTTGAATATTACTGGATAGATTTGAAGAGCGCGGCCAGAAAATCTTCGCGTGATCTGGATCTGTCTTTTACAAACCAGTTGGGCCATACCAATGCTATTAAAGGTCATGTTGACCGGTCGCAGTTTATTATTCGTGAAGTAATTCCTGTTTATCCGGATACGCTGGTTTGGATCCATGACTATACCTATTCCTATAATGAACCGATGACAGAAGCTTATTTCTGGCATCCGGCTTATGATAATTATCCGGTAGTAGGGGTGACCTGGGGGCAGGCCAATGCATTTAATGTTTGGCGAACCCGCTTATTGGATACCTGGAAACATGCTAATGGCGAGACGTATGTACATAAGTTCCGTCTGCCTACCGAAGCAGAATGGGAATATGCCGCACGGGGTGGATTGAATCTTAGCGCCTTTCCATGGGGAGGACCTTACATCCGAAACCGACTCGGATGTCCGTTGGCCAACTTCAAACCGCTGCGTGGTGATTATGTGGATGACATGGTGCTGGCTTATCGCCAGCGAGACGGCGACCTTGCCGGCTGGGAAAACTTCCGCGATTATCTGCTCAGTGCCCTTGAGCGCATCCGTCGCCGGCTAGGTGGCGAGCGATATCAGCACTTGCGTCAGTTAATGGAGGCCGCTCTGGATCACCAGGGCAGGACCGGCCTTACTGATGCACATAACCAATGGATCCGAGCGCTGCTCACAGACTATTATGATCCCATGTATGACTATCAGCTCAGCCACAAATCCGGACGTATTGTCGCCACCGGCGGCCCTGAGGATCTGGTGAACTGGGCAACAACCAGGAGATAACAATGGAAGACCTGTTTGCGGACAACGGCAGGGTGGATTTATGGCTGGACACGGCCATCGCGATGGT
>CALDPJ010000007.1 GCA_937911795.1 uncultured Flavobacteriales bacterium
ATATTTATGTTTTCGGCATGTCTGATATTAATGGACCAAGTGCAACCATCACCTCTGTGAAGCCGGACGGTTCTCTGAACACAAATTTCTCCGATTCCGGAAGAAGAACCTTTGCATGGCCCGACGATCAGTTTTTCATTATGAATTCGGCCATACTGAACAGTGATGAAACGATTTTCTATCTGGCTGGATTTATCTATGATAACTTTGATATGCAGTCGGCCATTATGGCTGTTGACTTTTCTTCGGGAATGATAGAGTCTTTTGGTGATGGTGGTTATGTGCTGTTCAACCCATCTGTGGGCTCGGAAGACGGTATTAATCAAATCCTGGAAGGACCGGAAGGCTTATATGCCTCATTAACCACTACTACACCCGATGAATTCACTTCGGGAGTGGCGCTTTTCACAACCAACGGAGGGTTGGCAACTGATTTCGGCGTAGATGGAGTGGCCCATATAAACGTGTTGATACTGGGAGATGATATTGCCCGAGAAATCAGTTTCCAATCGGATGGAGCCCTGGTGGTTGGTGGTATCGCAAACAGTAATGAAAGTGGAGATTTCGGATATGCGGCAAGAATTAACACATCCGGAATATTTACGGGAATTGAATCAACCAGCGCAACGTCATTTTCGGTTTTTCCCAATCCTGCCACCGATTACTTACATATAGATGAGGGAGCGCAGGATATGAGCGGTAAAGAATTTCGTATCGTTGATATCCATGGCCGCGTAGTTCTTGATAACACGATACAATCCGACCAGCCGGCTATTCCCATCCACATTCTTACACCCGGCATCTATCACCTGGTGATTGAAAATATGAAGCCGGTACGGTTTATAAAAACGCGTTAAAATCGTGTCGTTTCAAAAAAAGTCTGCGCCAGAAAACCGGTGCAGACTTTTTTGCTTGAGGGTTGAATTCTAAAGCGAATCGCTGTTCAACTGATTCTTCACCTTTTCCCAGTCGAGTTGGAAGGGAATGTTTTCGAAATCTTCGGGCAATTCGTATTCAAAAGATTTCTTGATTCGTGAATTGCTGGCCGGATGGGTCATTAACAGTTCAAATTGATCCATTGATCCGTATTCATCCTTCATTCTCCGGAATAATGTTCCCAACGCTCTTGGAGAAATATTGCAGCGATGCAGCAACTCCAATGCAAATTCATCGGCTTCCTCTTCCTGCCGCCGGTCGAAAAATGTGGATGTGACTGTTCGTGAAATTTCCGACAACACAACAAGATCTCCTCCGGTGAGAACACCAAAAACCACTTGCATTCCGAACTCTTTCATCAGTCGGTCGACTACATGGCGTTTTTCAACATGCGCTATTTCGTGTGCAAGTACTGCGGCGACTTCTTCAGGGTTTTCGCTGAATTCGAGTAATCCCGAAAGAATCACAATATTTCCACCGGGGAGCGCAAAAGCATTAACATTTTCATTGCGCACCACCACAAAATTGTAGTCGTACTCGGTCAATCCAAGGCTATCGAGCAAACGCTCAGAAATCACCCAAACTGCTGAATCAATCGTTGCATTGCGTATGGGTCGGAATTCCAGATCATTTTCGAGCATATTTTCGAGGATCATATCTCCAAGCTGCTCCTCCTTCTCTATCGGAAATTCAATGTTAACATCTTCCGGAAACCAGGGAATGTAGGTGAAGGCAACCCACACGCCTCCGAAGAGGAGACACAAAATAAAAACATCCCGAAAAAGTTTTTCGTTCATTAGTTGGGTGGACGATTAACCGGAGCTGCTTCGGGTGAGTGATCGTCAGCATTGATCGCAAAGGATTGCTGGTAGGCCAGCCGGCCAAAGAAGACAAAATAATACATTTTGCCTGCCCTGGCCTGAATGGCTCCAATAATACTGAATATGAAATAAATAATATTAACAACGATCACCATCGCCAGATATCCGAAGTAGGAATCTGAAAATTCCATTTCGTAAACGATCACGTTGCGCAGCGTCCAGTAAAACAGCACCGCGTTTAACGCAGTAGTTGGCAATTGCGACCACAACGATTGTAAACAATGAAACTTCACAAAGCGACTTTTGCTTTTGTTGACCGCCCAGTAGATGATGCTGGCCAGCAGGTTGAGAATCGGCAGTGGTAATCCCGCCGCAATTCCTGCAAACATCATTAGGTAGGCGCCCATTCCGTCTTCGCGTTCGCGTTTGGTGACCTCCTCGGGTTGAGGAACCGGGTGATATGCTTCCATGGTTGGTTCGTTTTAAACGGCTGGTGCTGGTTGCGCAGGTGATTGCTGTTCCTGCGGGCTTTCTCCGGCACTTCCACTGAACGGCGGATACTCATCGGTCATCAATGCGAGGTACAGGTTCAGCCGCAATGACCAACGCATTGTTCCGACTACGAATTTGTGCATCCCCGCAGGGTATTCACCTGTGAATAACACCACCCAAAATGCGATAAATTGGATAATGACCGTAGCCAGTAGACGGAAATACAAAACAAAAATGTGCGGCAATGCACAATATAACCAGCCAAACAACACCTTCAAAAGCGCGTGACCACGACTCAGACGGTCGGGATAAGGAATTTCAAGTTTTACAAAATCATCTTCTGCCGATAATCCGAAGGCCGGATAGCCGTCGCAGAGGTTCCAGAGCCTCGCATTCAGCCGGGTATTCCATCGAAACGCTTTTACCTGAAATTCAAAAAAGCTTTCGGGGTAGCTTCCGGTAAACAGTATCACCCAAAATGCAATAAAGGTGAGTACCTGACTGGCGATAGCGATGAACATAAGAATGAAGATATGCGGCAACGCAATATACAGCCATCCGAATAGTGTGCGCAACAACAGCTCTCCTCTGGAATACTGTTCCTGATTGGTAATTTCTAAAATCATAGGTCGGTAGTTTGGTGAATATGACAGGCAATTTACTGTTTTTACTGAAACTACAAAAACAGCCAATGCGCGATAAGCCAACATCTAACCGCCGCTCTTACGGATTGGGGTGAAAAGGAGTTTTCATTTTTTTTCCACCAAATATTCAGTTTCTGGCAGAAAACCGAATCGGCAGCATGAATCTGACATTGACCGGTGTACCGTTTTGAATACCAGGCTTCCAGGATGGCATATTTCGCACCACCCGCAGCGCCTCTTCATCGCAACCACCACCAATTCCCCTGAGAATTTTGACGTCGGTGATTCTACCATCGGTATCTACCACAAAGGAAGTGTACACCACACCTGAAATCTGTGATTCCAATGCCATTTCCGGAAATTTTATGGTGGTTCCGAGGTATCGGTACATTTCTTCATCTCCGCCGATAAACTCCGGCATTACGGAAGCATAGTCATAGATTACCGGCTCGTAAATATGTTCTACAGGATCTGCAATCGGTTCTACCGTCGGCTCCGGAAAATCAGCCGGCTCAGGAATTTCAACTGGCACGGCTCGCGGCTCCGGTTCGTCCACAATTTTAACCGCCGTCGTAGGTGCAGGTGGAGGCGGCGGTGGCGGAGCTTTCATCCTGCTGACGGGGATGATTTCTTCTTCTATCAAATCCACAGTCCAATCGCCTGAACTGATATGGATCTCTTTTTCGAATGTGGTCCATTCAAAAGCTACCAGAACGGTAGACAAGGCCATCAGTGTACCGATAAATAACAGCGATGATTTTCGTTTTTCAACATCACAGGAAGGATTCTTCTTGGTTTTCATAGTTTAAGTTTTAGTTGATTTACCCTACTAAAACGAAACGCAGCCGATTGCAATTACAAAAGGAGATGCTTTTTTTAGTCGCTGATTCACCTGCGGTTCAAAACCTGAAGGCAAAGGCAGGATGCTGCTGCTGAACGAAAACACAAGTCATAAAAAAACCGCTGTTTCAGCGGCTTTTCATTGAGTTTCGTGTAAATTATTTCAGAGAGAAACGGATTGGAAGGTTATAACTCACCTTCACCGGTTTTCCGCGCTGTTTTCCCGGTGACCATTTCGGCATGTTTTTAACCACGCGTATGGCTTCTTCATCGGCTCCTCCGCCAATACCGCGCAATACTTTTACATTGCTGATATTTCCGTCAGGACCCACTACAAAATTCACATACACCACACCTGAAATTCCAGCTTCCCGGGCAATCTGGGGATATCGTATGTTCTTTCCGAGGTATTCAAACAATTTTGCTTCACCACCGGGAAAGGAAGGCATTTCTTCTACAATGGTAAAGATTTCTTCTTCGACCACTTCTTCCTCAACATCTTCTATAAACTCTATTTCGGTATCCTGATCAACTTCGAGATCAATTATTTCGAGTTCTTCTTCAATTTCCACGTTCACTTCCACCGCCTCGCTTTTGTCCACCAGTCGACCTTCCATTTCCAGGATCGCCAAATCCGCTTCTTTATCCATTTTGTAGGAAAACGCCATATTGCTGTCTTTTCTGTTTTTCAGTCTGTTGTAAATTCAGGTGGTTCCGCCGACCACCACGCCGGAGGGGTTGTTTTCGCCGTCTTGCTCGTCGGTATCATCTCCGTCGTTCACTTCCTCACGGGAGTTTCGGACGGCGTAAAAGTACAAACTGTGGTGCATTATCTTGATATCGAAAATATCTTCGATGGTCGTTTTGATCGCTTCGATGCGCGGGTCGCAAAATTCGAGCACTTCTCCGGTGTCGGTCATGATCACGTGGTCGTGCTGTTTGTATTCGTGTGACTTCTCGAATTGGGCGGGGTTTTTCCCGAATTGGTGTTTGCGCACCAAGTTGCAGGCGAGCAAAAGATCAATGGTATTGTACAGCGTTGCCCGGCTTACGCGGTAATTTTTGTTTTTCATGATGATGTATAAAGACTCTACATCAAAATGCCCTTCGTAATCGTAAATTTCATTGAGAATGGCAAAACGCTCCGGGGTTTTTCGGTGACCATTCTTCTCCAAATACGCAGAAAATATCTGCTTCACCCTTTCTTTCAAATCCTTTTTGGCCACTGTGTGATGGTGTTTTTCCGTGTTTTTGTGGGGCCTTCCCCAATTCTCCAATTTCGGCTTGGGGCTCCGATCTCCGCGTCCAAAAACGGGGGGGGTTTCCCCGGTAAAGCCCAATGGCGAAC
>CALDPJ010000008.1 GCA_937911795.1 uncultured Flavobacteriales bacterium
CTCAAAAATAGTTAAAACTATGCACTTTAGTGCATTTCGCTTTAGCTTCTAAAAACTTATTATACACCACGAATTCACGAATAAATAGGTAAGATTCATATAAGAAATATTTGTGTATTCGTGGCAAAACGGACTTTCAGTCTTCTACAAACCTATGGACTTAAAGTCCATAGGTTTTTTAAAATCTGACTTAAAGGCAATCAATGAAAGGATCGAGTTATATGCAATCATCGGCTTACTTGTAATTCTTTTTTCCTCGCTCATCGCCTATTTGATTTCCAATTTTCTGCAAATCAGTATCTCAAGACCGATTGTTGAAATGGCAAGAACCGCCAGTATCATTTCTGATCAGAAAGATTATTCGGTGCGCGTCAAAAAAATAGGGAATGACGAACTCGGGTACTTGACAGATGCTTTTAATCAGATGCTGGAACAAATTCAAACGCAAAACCGGGAATTAGAATCCTTTAACAAAAACCTGGAACAAATGGTGATGGAAAGAACCAGGGAGTTAGAAATCGCAAATAGGGAACAAAAGAAGGGAAAAAAAGAAATCTCGAAGAAAAACAAAGAACTTGCTCAGGCACTCCAGGAACTAAAAATCGCAGACGATCATCTTAAAAAGTTAAACAACGATCTGGAAAAGCGAGTCAAAGAGCGAACAAAAGCCCTTTTGGCAAGCGAGAAAGCATTTAAAGTAAAGAATCTGGAATTGGAGAAAACCAATATCGATCTCGACAACTTTATCTATACTGCGTCGCATGATCTGAAGAGCCCTATTGTAAACCTGGAAGGATTGGTCAATCTGATGCGAAAGCGATTTAAACCGGTAATTGCAGCGGATGATGTAAAGCTCCTGGATATGGTAGATCTCTCCATTCAGAAATTAAAAAGCACCATTAGAGATCTTGCGGAAATTACCAAAGTGCAGAAAGATCTGGAAGAAGATGCACAAGAGATTTCCTTTAAAAAAATACTGGAAGATGTTAAAGACGGCATCAACACCAATATTGCCGAGTCAAATGCTATTATTCATGAGGATTTCCAGGTATCACATTTGGTGTATCCCCGAAAGAACCTCAGGAGCATCATTTATAATTTGTTGAGCAATGCCATAAAATACCGATCGAAAGACAGGCAACTGGAAATCGATATTAAAACTTATTCAGAAAACGGCACCACCGTGTTGATGATCAGGGACAATGGCATGGGTATCAGCAAAGAACATCAACCTAAACTGTTTACGATGTTTAAGCGACTGCACGCGCATGTAGAGGGTTCGGGAATAGGCCTGTACATCACCAAGCGCATCATCGAAAACCGCGGTGGCTACATTGAAGTATCGAGTGAAGTAGACAAAGGCAGCGAGTTTAAGGTGTTTTTTTGAGGGAAAATAAACCATTTTCAACCCTTTACACCAATCCCTTCAGCACCGCATCATCCACCTCCTCGGCCAGCGTCACCTTTAATTTTGGTTCCTGCTCCATGGCACGTTTTATGGCGAAATCAGCTTCTTTGTTGCGTGCCCACGAGCGTCGGGCAATGCCGTTGTTCACATCCCAGTGCAGCATTGATTTCAACCTTCGGTCTGCATTATCAGTACCATCGAGTGTCATCCCAAATCCTCCGTTGATCACTTCGCCCCAACCTACGCCACCGCCGTTGTGAATCGAAACCCAGGTAGCACCGCGAAAGCTGTCGCCGATAACATTGTGTATGGCCATGTCTGCCGTGAATTGCGAACCGTCGTAAATGTTGGATGTCTCGCGGTAGGGCGAATCCGTTCCCGAAACATCGTGATGATCGCGTCCCAGTACTACCGGTGCGGAGATGGTTCCGTCGGCAATAGCGCTGTTAAAAGCCGCGGCTATTTTCATGCGGCCTTCTGCATCGGCATAAAGTATTCGGGCCTGAGAGCCAACCACCAGTTTGTTTTTTCCGGCTTCTTTAATCCAGTGAATGTTGTCGGCCATTTGTTGCTGAATTTCGGGTGGCGAAGTTTTTCGCATTGCTTCCAGTACTTCTGCAGCAATCCGATCGGTTGTGGCCAGATCTTCTGGTTTTCCGGAAGTACAAACCCAACGAAATGGCCCGAATCCGTAGTCGAAACACATGGGCCCCATAATGTCCTGAACGTAACTCGGATAGCGGAAAGAGCCATCGTTGTTGAGAATCTCTGCTCCCGCGCGACTGGCTTCCAGCAGAAATGCGTTTCCGTAATCAAAGAAATACATGCCGTTTACCGCAAGCCGGTTGATCGCATTTACATGTCGATGCAAACTATTTCGGACCTGCTCCGCAAATTTTTCGGGTTCGGCGGCCATCATCCGGTTCGATTCTTCATAGCTCAAACCAGCCGGATAGTAGCCGCCCGAGAGCGGGTTGTGTAAAGAAGTCTGGTCAGATCCGAGGTCAACTTTAATCCCGGAGTCGGCTAGTTTCTCCCACAAATCCACGACATTACCGAGGTATGCGAAAGAACGGGTTTCTTCTGCTTCGCGAACTTTCTGTACACGCTGCAACAAGTCGTCCAAGTCTGAAACTACTTCATCTACCCAACCTTGTTCCTGACGTTTATAGGCCGCTTTCGGGTTGATCTCGGCTGTGATGCTGACCACTCCGGCAATGTTTCCGGCTTTTGGTTGCGCTCCCGACATGCCTCCCAATCCTGCCGTCACGAACAATCGCCCCTTCAGCGATTCACCGGTTTTTACAATTTTACGAATGGCGTTAAGTACGGTAATGGTAGTGCCGTGTACAATTCCCTGCGGACCAATGTACATATAGGAACCGGCGGTCATTTGTCCGTATTGCGTTACACCCAATGCATTAAATTTTTCCCAGTCGTCGGGTTTTGAATAATTCGGAATCATCATTCCGTTGGTAACCACCGCGCGTGGTGCGTCGGCGTGCGACGGAAACAGCCCCATCGGATGGCCCGAGTACATCACCAGCGTTTGCTCTTCGGTCATTTCGCTGAGATATTTCATCGCCAGCAGATATTGCGCCCAGTTTTGAAAAACCGCTCCGTTTCCGCCATAGGTAATCAGCTCGTGCGGGTGCTGTGCCACCGCCGGATCGAGGTTGTTCTGAATCATAAGCATGATGCTCGCAGCCTGATCGCACTTCGCCGGATATTCGCTGATGGGACGGGCATACATTTCATAATCCGGCCGAAAACGATACATATAAATCCGTCCGTATTTTTTCAATTCTTCAGAAAATTCTTTGGCCAGAATGGTATGGTGTTTCTTCGGGAAATACCGGAGTGCATTGCGCAGTGCCAGTTCTTTCTCTGCCTGAGACAGTATGTCTTTTCGAACCGGAGCGTGGCTTACATTCGGGTCATAGTGTTTTTCGGCTGGCAATTCGGCGGGAAGACCGACGCGAATTTGTTCCTGGAAATTTATAGAATGGTCACTCATGTTTTTCAGATTATTCGGCTGGTTTTAGGATCAAATCCGTAGGGACAGTGGCGGCAGCCGCTCTTGCAGCAAAAGCCGCGTTTGCGTAAATAGTGTTCAGTGAAAACTATATATCCTTCGTCAGTGGTATAATAGTCTTCGGGGTCGAGTTTCGACCTTTTAGAAAAACCGCTCATGTCATCCGGCACCATGTTGCAAAGATCGCAATTGTTCTAAAAGTGTACGGAAAAACACAAGTTGCGGTCAATGAATCTCCTGAGCGACGGATAATGCTCCTTAAAAATTTTGAAGATGATCAGGAGCAGCAGCAGAAAATTTTAGAACAGCT
Source organism: uncultured Flavobacteriales bacterium (assembly GCA_937911795.1). GTDB lineage: Bacteria > Bacteroidota > Bacteroidia > Flavobacteriales_D > SKUL01 > SKUL01. The sequence continues at coordinate 3,754 of CALDPJ010000008.1, forward strand.
TGTATGGATAAATATATATTTTAACTTTGGCTATGCCACTGTTCATAGGAGCCGCTCCGGTACACGAGTTATACCATCCTTTGTTTGAAAAACACGGGGTGGAAGTCCTGATTAAGAGAGAAGATTTATTGCACGAGCAGGTCTCCGGTAATAAGTGGCGTAAATTACGCTACAATATTGCAGCTGCCCGCGATTTGGGAATGGAAAGCATTCTGACATTCGGAGGAGCATACAGCAATCATCTCTACGCTACGGCTGCCGCTTGTAGTGCCATTGGTTTTGAGAGCATTGGGGTGGTGCGTGGTGATCCGGTTTTTCCGCTGAACCCAACGCTTGATTTCGCTGTGAAACACGGCATGACGTTGCATTATATTTCCCGTGGTGATTACCGCCGGATGGACAACAACGGAATTCTGCAGAAACTACACGAACAGTACAGCCACGCATACATTGTTCCCGAAGGCGGTTCCAACATTCTCGGAATTCGCGGGTGTATGGAAATCCTTAGTGAGGTAAAGGATCAATATGATATTGTTGCTGTGCCGTGCGGAACCGGTGCAACATTGGCCGGATTGGTGCTTTCACTCGAAGATCACCAGAGTGCAATTGGTTTTTCGGCTATGAAAGGAGGAGATTTTCTTCAGGAAAATGTACTTGGGCATCTTCAAAAAGTGCTCGAAGATCCTTTTCCCAACCACGACCTGTCCAGATCTTTTCTGATTGAAACCCGTTACCACTTCGGCGGATACGGAAAGTACACCTCCGAATTGGCCAATTTTATGCTGGAGTTTTACAACGATCACAACATCCGCCTCGATCCGATTTACACAGCGAAGATGGCTTTTGGGCTGTATGATCTCATCAGGCGCAAAAATTTCCCGAGGGGTTCGCGAATTCTTATGATTCATACCGGTGGATTGCAGGGACTGGCCGGTTATGCGGAACGATTCGGTGAAAAATTCTATCCCGAAGATTAGTTATTCTGAGATTTATTTACTGCCCCGCCGCGATGATTTCCATTTTTGGGATATACCGGATTAAACAGTGCTGCGTTAATAAAAGTGCCGCAACCGGTGGCATATCGCGGCTTTCCACATGTAGTTTAGCAGTTTGGATAATTATACGCAATGATGAACAGGATCAGCAGAGCAGTGTTGGCGGTAATGTGTTTCGCTATAAGTGCACATACTATGGCTTCGGACAATGGACCGAAGATTACCCGCCAGCAATACATCGAGCAATGGAAAGATGTTGCCATTGAACAAATGCAAAAACATGGTATTCCGGCCAGTATTAAACTGGCGCAGGGAATTCTTGAGAGCGCCGACGGAAACAGCATGCTCGCACGGAAAGCCAACAATCACTTTGGAATCAAGTGTCACGGCTGGAGTGGGCCGGGAGTTTATAAAGACGACGATAAAAAGAATGAATGCTTTCGGAAATACCGGAATGCGCAGGAATCTTTTGATGATCATTCTGAGTTTCTGAAAAAAACGCGTTATGCTTTTTTGTTTGAATACAAAACCACCGATTATAAAGCCTGGGCACACGGATTGAAAAAGGCCGGTTACGCCACCAATCCCAAATATCCACAGTTGCTGATTCGCATCATTGAAGAGAACGAACTCTACCGCTACGATTCGGTTCAGAAGAACAAACGAAGAGAGGTGGTGGCTGAAAAACCGAAGAAAGAATCCGGAGGAGCAGTTATCGATTATACCATAGGCTATCGCGAAATGATTACCGACAACAACGTGAAATTTGTATTCGCGAAAGGTGGTGACTCATACGATCAAATTGCCCGGAATCTCGGATTGCGGACCTGGCAACTCGTGAAGTATAATGATGCGGAAAAAACCTATCAACTGCAGGAAGGAGAAAGGGTGTATGTAAAACCCAAACGCAATAAAGCGACGGCCAAGATCCACGTGGTTCAGGAAGGGCAGACCTTACGTCAGATATCCCAGTTGCACGCCATCAAAATGAAGAGGTTGATGAAATACAACGCGATTAATGAAAACACTCCTTTACAATCGGGTCAGAAAATCAAGCTCCGCCGTTAATCAATCGAGGTTGTAGGTGTAAATGATATTTGGTTCGCCAATAGCGACCACATTGATTACTCCATCTTTATTAATGTCACCAATGGTGAAAGAGCCGCGTGCAAAGAGGGGGAAATCCGTGTACAAGTTACATTTCTCATCCATCAGATAAATGGCTTCCTCTCCGGAATCCAGAATACCCACCCACGTTTTACCGTCTGCTTGCTGATATACCGGGGGGGCGAAATGCACACCTTCAGCGTCATGCGAGCAAATTTGATCACCTTCAATATTGAAAATCATCACTTCTTCGGCAGTAGAAACAACGATTTCATGACGACCATCTTTGTTTAAATCTGCCGTCAGGAATTGGGGTGCCTGCGGTTTGAACAACTGATGTTTCTCAACGTTGTCGTCAAATTTCAACACCACAAGATTTCCTGTGGTATCGGTGTACAGCAACTCAGAGTTCTGAATGTTCTTTCCTTCGCGAATGAAAGCAGGATTGTCTGAGCGCCCTTCGATTTTTGTTTTGACGCGGTGCCGATGTTTGCCCTGGCGGTTGAGCAGATAGACATTTCCGTCGCTGTCAATACCAAAAATATAATCTTTCGAACCCAGTCTGAGGTGCTGCGGTTTGTCGTTCATCACCACTTTGGTGCGGACGTCTTTCCACCCCGGAATTGGTTTTCCCAGTCCGTCGAACAGTCTTAGTTCGCGGTCTTCACAGGGAACAAGAATCCGGTAATCGCGGTTGTTGTCATAGTCGAACAACCCAAGCGGAGCGCTGGCAGCAGCGGCCAGTTTCACCGGAAAACCATCCACATCATTTCCGTTTCGGTCGATAAGGTGAACTTTTTCGCGGGTGTTGAACAGCAGTTGCAGCTTGTCATTTTTATAGGCATCGATTTGCTGCACTTTTCCCAGGATCGGTGCTTCTAGATTTTTGCTCCACAGAATCTGACCGGTGTTGCTGATCAGGTGCAGTTTGTTTTTCTCGTCCTGCACAAGAATCTCCCGCGATTGTGTGTAGTGATTCAGCACCAGTTGAGGTCCGAAAGTAATGTCAGACTCCATAGCAATTTCCCAGAATGCTCCGCTCTCGCGGGTGTAAACCGGGTTGTGCCGCAGAAATATATTGTTGTAGAACAAACGATCTCCCGATTCGATAAGCTGATAAGCGAAGCCTTCAAAATTGCGTACCGTTTCCAGGTGATTATCCAGTGCCTGTACACCGTGCGAGGTCAGAAAAGGGCTATACAAATCCGGCGATCTTGAAATTCCTGAATACAAAAGCAGGTTGGATCTTTTGCTCAGGTTTTCGGTAAAATCGGTGAAGTTGTCGTCTTTGTGCAGCGTATTTTTGGTTTGATAAAAGTTGATCAGATTGCGCAATGCTCCTTTTGATTGTGCTATGATGATATAGTTTTCCAACGACGTCAGAAAAATCTCATTGAATCCGTCGAATGGTGCACCGAGCAAAATGCCATATGCATTGTCCAGATTCAATTGAAACGCAGAATAACCGCTGATTTCGGTTTCTTCCGGAGTAGTGCCGAGCGCTGTGCTTAAGCTTTTCAAAAGGTCAATGCTGGCGGAAGGATCATCACTCTTCAATGCGAGGTAAGACAGCTGATCGTAACTTACGTGTCCGGGTTCGGTGATGAAAACCGCCATTTCGGAATCGATCCAGCTCAGACAGAAATCTTCGACATTTCCATTAATGCGCTGATTGAATTCATTGCGTTGCTGGTCGTAACTGAAAAACTGCTGCTGGGCCCGTTTCAGATTCTGATACCGTTTATAAAATGACGGAAAGTGACTGAGTCCGTAATAAACCAGATGCGCAGTGTTGTCCGGCAGGATACGCGCCATCGACAGATCCTGTCCTGTTTGTCCGGCAAAAACATTGAAGTAGTGTGATGAGCTATCGGGTACGTGAACAAAACCATTGAGCATGATCTCGCTCGACCGGAGGGTGAGGTCCAGCGCAGACCATTCTGCCAGCGGAAATTTGAAAAAAGGAGCATTCTGACCGCGCTCGTTCAGGAAAGTTTTTAAGAATCCGCCCCATTGTTCGTAGTTGATGTATACGTTGGCGTGAGCATACAGTCCGGCAGTTTTCCCAACTTTCTGAAAGGATTTATTTTCGGTAAGATTGGTTGGAGCATCCAGCATTCTGAGCGCCTCTTCAACGGGTATTTTGGAGCTGCTGATCAACAATACTCCGGATTTCCGGGCCCAGTAAAATTTGGGCTTGCCATCCTGCAGCACTTCGTGAAACGGGGTTCCGTCGTAGGTTCGTTCGTTGGTTTCTGCAGAGGGTGACTGAAACAATTTTATGGTTTCAGAAATTTTAAAATCTGTCCAGTCCGGCGGAGTGGAGACGGCAAAAAGCAGGCTGTAACGTTGAGCTCCCGATGGAGCAACCACCACCATTGCTTTTCTGGTTTTCAAATGATTCTTCAGCATCACATCCGCCTGAAATACCGAATCTATCGCCGCTCCTGTATTGTGTATCTGCGAAATCCACTGGCTCTTTTTGAGATCCTCCCAAACCACGCTGGTGTGGGTGAGCTTTTCCCACAGATTCAATACATCGGACGTTTCAATAACCAGGGCAGAACCTTCCGGAACCGCCATCAAAATCGGACTTACAGGGGTGTTGAATCGCTTAAATTTCTGGTAGCTGTATACCATTCCGCCAATGATCAACATCACCAATCCGGCCAAAAAATACCTTCTGAACATTCCGGAAATAATTTGAAATCAAAAGTAATGGGAACAGCGCAGCACCCGCAGTTAGCGGTGGAGTTCTTTAAACAAAAGGCTGTGAATGGCAGACCGGATTACACTGCAAGTTTCATGACTGGTTCGGTGACGCGGAACGATTTGCGGTGATACGGCGATGGTCCGTGTTGCAATACTGCGTGTCGGTGATCAATGGTCGGATATCCTTTGTTGCTGGCCCAGTTGAAGTGCGGAAACTGATGATGCAGTTGCTGCATAATTTCATCGCGGTGCGTTTTGGCGAGGATGGATGCGGCCGCAATGGCGCGGTATTTTTCATCGCCTTTGATCAGGCAGACGTGCTTCATTTGCCGGTAAGGATTGAACCGGTTGCCGTCGATGAGCAATAAATCGGGAGTACAATTCAGTTGATCCAGCGCCTGATGCATAGCGAGGAATGATGCGTTCAGAATGTTTACACGGTCAATTTCTCCCGGATCAACAATGCCCACCGCCCAGTGTTCCGCTTTGGATTCTATGAGTCGACGGAGGGTATTGCGCTGATCAACATTTAGCTGCTTGGAATCGTTCAGTCCCGGAAGTCTGGTGTTCGGGTTCAGTACCACTGCAGCGGCGACTACGGGTCCGGCCAGACAGCCCCGTCCGGCTTCGTCGCAACCGGCTTCCAGAAGGCCCCGGGTGTAATATGTTTTAAGTCTTTTCAAGCGTACGCTCAATGGTTTTCCAAAGTAATTCAGCGCTTTTATCCCAGCTGAAATCCCGCAATCGTTCACGGCCTTTTTTGATGAGTTCGAGCCGTTTTTCGGGTTGGGTCAAAAGTAATAACATCGATTCGGTTATTGCTTCTTCAAAGAAAGGATCTGTCAACAATGCTGCATCACCGGCAATTTCGGGCATTGCGGTGCAATCGGAAGTAATCACCGGACAATCGGTTGCAAATGCCTCGAGTATCGGAATGCCGAAACCTTCAAAGTAAGGCACGAAAGTGAGTGCGATGGCTCCGGAAAAAGCGGTTTGCAAATCAGAAGTTGGCAAATGACCGGTAAAAATCACCTCATCGCGATGCGCCATTTGTTCAAATGTCTCGCGGATTTCATCGTTCCACCAGTATTTTTTACCGACGAGCAGCAACTTGTAATTTCCGGGTGATTTGGTTTTAGCGGCATCGAAAGCTTTGAGCAGACGCTTTATATTTTTTCGGGGGTGCATGGCTCCGACAAACAGAAAGTAATCGGCTCCGGAGGTGTGCTTCTTTTTAAAAGATTCGATATCATTTGACGAAGCTGGGTGATAATCGGTATTGACACCGTTGAATACCACATCGATTTTATCCGGATCAGTACCGTATTGGGAAATAATATCGGCTTTGGAATACTCCGATACGGTAGCAATCCGGGCTGCCATGTCGGCGAATTTTGGGAAGTTCTTTCGGTAATAATTACTGTGTGATGGCTTCAGATCCTGCGGATAATGCTGAAAGTTGAGGTCGTGAATAACAGCGACCTGCGGAATTTTTAACCGCCGGCTCAGAAATCCGTCCGGTGAAAGGAACAAATCGGCTTTGTGTTTACTAGCTGCGTAAGGAACAGAAAAGTCAAACCAGATTTTCCAGAGCAAGGGATGCCGCGCGGGTGGGGGCAGAATCACCGGATGAATATTATTGCTGGTGATAAAGGAATCGTGAAATGACCGGTCGAAGATATAGATGAATTGGTGTTCGGGGTGAGCAGCCGTTATTCTGCGCATGGTTTCGAATGTAAACCAACCAATTCCTTCGAGTTGGTTGTGTAGTAGCAGGCGCGTGTTGACGGCTATTTTCAAAACAATTGTTGAATTTGAGCCTCCGAAAGTATAACAAATCTGTGGTTTGCGCGACCGGTCGGAAAGATGAAATCGTTCCGAATTGCAGTGGCTGTCTTTGGTGCTCAATGCAAATTGTTAATTTGGCCGCTCAACGGGGAAAATCACGCTATGCAGCATAAGTTTATCATCAACCTGGCCTTTGTGCTGTTCCTCAATTTGCTCGTCAAGCCCTTTTACATTCTGGGTATCGACACCGAGGTGCTGAACCGGGTGGGTGAGGAAACGTATGGAAACTACTTCGCGCTGATCAGTTTTTCATTTCTGATGAATATTTTCCTTGACGCCGGGATCACCAATTTCAACACAAAGAATATTGCCCAGCACAGCCAACTGTTGCAGAAGCATTTTTCCAACATCATCGTTGTGCGGATGCTGCTGGCGCTGGCCTATTTGCTGTTGATTTCAGTGGCTGGCTTTGTGCTCGGATATTCAGCCAATCAGCTGTTATTGTTGCTTGTGCTCGGTTTTAACCAGATGTTGGTAGCATTCATTCTCTATTTCCGCAGTAATCTTTCGGGACTCCATTTATTCGTTCAGGACAGCATTATTTCGGTGCTGGACCGGGTGTTGCTGATCGGTTTCATAGGCATACTGCTCTGGGGAAATGTCACCGAAAAACCTTTTCAGATAGAGTGGTTTGTATATGGTCAGACAGGAGCTTATGGACTGACAACCATTGTCGCATTTTTATTGGTGTTACGAAAGGCGAATAGTTTCCGGCTTACCTGGAACGTTCCGTTTACCTACATGATTCTCAAACAAAGTGCCCCTTACGCTTTGTTGATTTTGCTGATGAGCATTTATTATCGCAGTGATAGTGTAATGCTGGAGCGCCTGTTGCCGGATGGCGCATATCATGCGGGTGTATACGCTCAGGGATTCCGGTTTTTTGAAGCTGCCAATATGATTGCGTATTTGTTTGCAGCGTTGCAGTTGCCCATCTTTTCGCGCATGTTGAGCCGAAGAGAAGCGATAACCGATTTATTGCGATTGTCATTCAAAATTCTAATGACTGGGACGCTCATCCTGGGTATAGCTTGTGCGTTTTATGCCGAGCCAATTCTTGCGCTACGGTATGATGATGTGTCTGAACAAGCTGTACAGAGTTTCGCTGTTTTGATGATTTGTTTCATACCGTATTGCAGCACCTTTATTTTCGGATCGGTGCTTACAGCCAACGGGAGTCTCCGGTTGCTGAACATTCTGGCTGCGTCAGGAATGGTGCTGAATATAATCCTGAATCTGGTGCTGATTCCCGATTATTTTGCGTTGGGTTCGGCAGTAGCGAGTTTAATTACCCAAATTCTAACGGCAGGTTTTCAGCTGTTACTGGTATTGTACATTTTTAAGTTATCGGTTGACTGGAAATTGGTGCGTTCGGTGCTGCTGTTTACCGGCGGTGTTTTGATAATTGGGTGGTGGACAATGGGAATTACAGGGATGAAGGTGTACGATTTTCTGTTAATGTGCGGAGTGTGCGTTGTTTGGGTTTTTGTTTCCGGTATGTTATCCCGTCAGGCATTGGTGTCTTTATTGAGAAATCGCTCATAACCACGAACGCCCCTTTTTTCCTATTTTTGCAGATTCTGAAAATACACCTCTTTTTATCAAATTTCCTGAATTAATGGAGCAAAACAATTTTTCTTTCGGATCTCTTGTTGATATTCTGCGTAGGCGGATGAAACTATTAATCCTAATCGGAATTATCGCGGTAATTGGGTCGGCCATTTTTTCCGGTCCGGCGTTTATACCGCCCAAGTATAAATCCTATGCCGTTGTTTATCCTATTAATCTTGAGCCATACGGGGCGGAGTCATTGACAGAGCAGCTGTTACAATTGTTTCAGGGCAACGATGTCCGGGATAGTATCATCAATAATTTCAACCTGGCTGAGGTGTATGAATTGGATCCGGAAAAAGAAGGATTTCGGCATCAGCTGTATTCTGAATTTAATGATAATATCATCGTTTCCAGAACCAATTATGAATCAATAAAGATTGAGGTTTATGATGAAGATCCTGTTCGGGCTAAGGAAATCGCCGAGGATATGATTCATCAGATAAATCTTAAGGCCCGGCATATGCGCCGTAAAAAGGCTGTTGAACATCTGGAAGTTGCCCGAAGTCAACTGGATTATCAACAACTAGTGCTGGATTCTATCAACGGGATTCTTAGCGAGTTGCGACGCGATAACGGATTGTTGGATTATCAATTGCAAACGGAACGTGTTACGGAAGGATACCTCGGTATGTTGGCCCAAACAAATGTTAGTAAGAAAAACCTTGATGAAGTGCGCCAAATGTTGAGTGATTTGGGAGAAAAAGGAGGTCTTTTCAT
>CALDPJ010000009.1 GCA_937911795.1 uncultured Flavobacteriales bacterium
GCATACAGACGGATACCAGCGCGCAATACGAAATTGTCAGTGTGGTAGTACTTAAAGGTCAAAAGATCGCCAGGGCTTAACAGGTTTCCGTTAAAAAGTCCTGGTCCATTTTCTCCATTATCCATGTCACCATTCAGGCCAACGATTGGAATTACAAAATTCAAAGCAGCATCGCCAGCAACAGGACGTGCGCCCAATTTAGCTACGATAGCTTCATTCTCTCTGGTTGAGAGTCCCTGAGCAAAGGCGGAACTTCCACCCAATGCCAACAGTGTGATTACAAGTAATGTCTTTTTCATAACATTTAATTTAGGTTAGTTTTCAATTAATTTTTACTAGGGTTGACTTTTACTTTTATTCGATTTTCATTATATTTTGCTGAACAAAGTTATTCTGAAGCGGCCGCAAAGATATCATTGTCACCTTTACTTTTCAACAAAAATCTGTTTATACTGCCACATTTACTGTAATATATTGATATGTAGAAATATAATTACCACTAAAACCGCCCAAAACTTAGCGTTGCTGTCGGTTTTGTACCATCGGGACAAACTTAAAAACACCGAATTCTTCTTCGTCCAGCGTTCCATCCTTTCTTTTAGTGAGCCGTTTCATAAGCTGAGAATCTCCCTCACCCACCGGAATGACCATCCGGCCGCCGGTTTTTATTTGTGCAACGAGATCTTCGGGAATATAAGGAGCGCCACAGGTAACCAGCACGGCATCAAAAGGAGCAAATACAGGAAGTCCTTTATACCCATCGCCATACACGATTTTAGCATTGTAGCCTAAATTTTTTAACAAAACTGTAGACTTATCGTACAATTCTCTTTGTCTTTCAATGGTGAAAACCTTTGCTCCCATTTCGCACAACACGGCCGTCTGATATCCGGAACCGGTTCCAATCTCCAAAACTTTCTGACGTGGCTTCAGATCGAGCAACTGAGTTTGAAACGCGACTGTATAAGGTTGAGAAATGGTTTGTCCGGCGCCAATAGGAAAGGCGGTATCTTCATACGCGAAATGAAGAAAGGCCTTCTCCATATATACATGTCTGGGCACTTTCATTATCGCTTCAAGGACTCTCCGGTCGGTGATTCCTTTTTTCTCGAGCTCATTCACCAGACGGCGCCGCATTCCCTTATGTCTATAAGAATCTTCCATTGGAGCTGCAAAATTGGTTAATTCCGGCTATAAAAAAAATGCTGTTGAAAAGTAAAACACTATTCCCACCAAAAGAACAGAGAGCCACGTAATTTTGCACGCAAAGCTTTCAGCAATCATGTTAAAAATTGGCGTTTTAGGAGCTGGACATCTGGGAAAAATTCATCTCCGGTTAATTCAGCAAATCGATTCATACGAACTGGTGGGATTTTACGATCCGGATGCAAACAAATCGGCAGAGGTAGCTGAAGAGTTTAATCTGAGGGCGTTCGAGAGCGTGGACGATCTGATCCAACATGTAGATGTGGTAGATGTCGTGACTCCTACTCTCTCACACTACGATTGTGCATCTAAAGCCCTGCGAAATTTTAAGCATGTTTTCATAGAAAAACCAGTCACCAATACCATAGAAGAGGCACGCAAACTTATGGACCTGGCGCACGAAGCCAGCGTTAAGGTTCAGGTCGGGCATGTAGAAAGATTCAATCCGGCATTTATGAACGCCAGAGATTATATCCAACATCCGATGTTTATTGAAACCCATCGTCTGGCGCCATTCAATCCAAGAGGTACCGATGTTTCGGTAGTGCTGGATTTAATGATTCACGATCTGGATATTGTACTGAGCGTGGTTAAATCCAACGTACGATCTATTAACGCAAGTGGAGTAGCTGTTTTGAGCGATACTCCGGATATATGCAATGCCCGTCTTGAGTTTGATAACGGCTGTGTTGCCAATATCACCGCCAGCAGGATTTCAATGAAAGCAATGCGGAAATCGCGGTTTTTTCAAAAGGACGCCTACATTTCTGTAGATTTTCTTGAAAAGGAAGCAGAGATCATTCAAATGCAGGATGCCCCGGCCGAACGTGATCCTTTTAATATGGTGATAGAAATGGGGCCGGATAAAAAGGATAAAGAGATTTTATTTCAAAAGCCGGATATTCATCCACACAATGCCATACAATTAGAACTCAGCACTTTTGCAGACTGTATTTTAAACGGCACTACCCCCGCAGTGACCATTGATGATGGATACAAAGCACTGGAAGTCGCTTATAAAATTCTGGATAAACTTTCCATAAACCGACATTAGAACCAGTCCTTTACTGAAGGAAATATTTCTCACCGAAATTCGTTTATAGTTAACGTCAATGCCTGTTAGGGCTCGGCAAAACCGCTGTTTTGAACCAAAAAGCAAACCGTTATATTTGCGGCCTTTGAAATCTGGGTCCATATTAATGAAAGCAATATTATTGTTCGCAGTTACAGCTGTCTTTTGTTTCGGATGTAAAAAAACTGAAACTCCTGCTTTTCTACATATAGAACAGGTAGACCTACGGGTATCATCAGTAGAGGCTCAGGGTACAAATGACCATGCTATTAGTGATGCCTGGGTGTATTTAAATGATGATTTGGTAGGTATATATGAAGTGCCGGCGACCGTACCGATCATTTCAGAAGGTCCACAAAAAATTTCCATTATTGCAGGTATTGAGAATAACGGAATTAGTTCATCGCGAATAAATTATCCCTTTTTTGATACCTATATTTCGCACCTTAACCTTATTCGCGGTGACACTATTGACTTTTCTGATGATGCTGAAAACGCCTCAATCCTTAATGGATATTACTGCCCGGTGGTAGAATATTTTGACGGACTTGAATTCTGGAATGAACGATTCGAAGAGGGTAATCTGTTTGAATCCACTGAGGACAGTGATACTGAAATTTCCATTACCTATAATCCGGCTCTGGTTTTCAATTATGATCCCGATCATGACAGCCAGGGTTCGGGGTTGGTCGAATTAACTGCGGATGAACCGTATTTTGAAATACGATCTACTCATGAATTCGCGCCTCAAAAAGGGCAGCGTGTATATCTCGAAATAAATTACTTCACTGAATGTCCTCTTCAGGTGGGTGTTTATGAAATGGAACCTACACTCACTAAGGTTTATGGAAAAGGATTATATCCGGTATCAAATTGGTCGAAAATATACATTGAACTTACCAGTGAGGTTGCACAAAGAGCCAATGCGGAAAGCTACAGTATTTTTATTGAAGGCATTCTAGACGCAGGCCAGAGCGAATGCACTATTTTGCTCGACAACGTAAAACTCATTTTTCCGGAATGAATATACGTCGACAACGCCTCAAGTATATAATTGCCGACTATTTTACCGCACTAGCTGCATGGATTGCGTTTTTTACCTACCGGAAATTCTATCTTGACCCAGCCAATCACGGCCAACAAGCTGGATTTGATTTCGACCAGAATTTTTATTTGGGAGTGCTTACCATACCGTTGTTCTGGCTTTCACTTTATACCCTCGCGGGATCTTATAGAAACGTATACCGCCGTCATCGATTGAAAGACCTTGGTCAGACCCTGTTGATTACAATTATCGGTGTGCTCTTCTTGTTCTTCACTTTGTTGCTCGACGATGAAATCGCGAATTACACCTACTACTACTATAGCCTCGCCGTATTATTTATTCTTCACTTCGGATTCACCTTTACTGCCAGGATTATTCTTACATCCGGGGTTGTAAAGCGTATTCACCGCCGGGAAATAGGTTTTAATACATTGATGGTGGGTTGTAATCAGTTGGCGCTTGATACACTTGAAGAACTCAATGGAATTAAAAATTATCCTGGTTTCAGAATCGTTGGTTTTGTCAGTACCAATGGTGGTGCCGACTTTATCAGGAAACTGAACATGAACTATATCGGACATTTTGATAAAATCCGTGATATTGTAAAAGAAAACGATATTCATGAAATCATCGTTGCCCTTGAATCTTCCGAACATCGACACATCGGACATATAATCACAGAACTTGAAGATTGTCACGTTCGGATTCACATCATTCCCGATATGTATGACATCCTTTCGGGATCGGTAAAAATGACCAGCATTTTCGGCACGCCATTAATTCAGGTGAATGCCGAAATAATGCCGGCCTGGCAATTCTCGATAAAAAGGCTGATGGATATTGTATTGAGTTCATTGGCGCTTATTCTTCTGCTTCCGGTATACCTCACTCTGGCAATCCTTATAAAAATGTCATCGCCCGGGCCGGTATTTTTTAAACAGGAACGAATTGGTCTACATGGCAAGCCTTTCAATATCTTTAAATTTCGTTCGATGTACATTGATGCCGAAGACAGCGGACCTCAACTCTCCAGTAGCAGCGATCCGCGCATCACACCTACAGGTAGGTTTATGCGCAAAACCCGGTTGGATGAAATTCCCCAGTTTATCAATGTTTTAATCGGCGATATGAGTCTGGTAGGACCACGTCCTGAGCGGCAGTTTTTTATCGATCGGATCATGGAACGGGCACCGCATTATAAACATTTGCATAAAGTCCGACCCGGAATCACTTCCTGGGGACAGGTGAAATTCGGTTATGCAGAAAACGTCGATCAAATGATTCAACGTCTGAAATACGATGTACTATACATTGAAAATATGTCACTTTCGCTGGATTTCAAAATACTCGCCTATACCATTCTGATAATATTAAAAGGTTCGGGAAAGTAACCTTGGGCACGTAGGTCAAAGTGCTTAATTTAGCGGCAAACAATGAAAATATCATGAAAAATATCAGTGTTATCGGAGCCGGAACTATGGGGAACGGCATTGCCCACGTATTTGCACAGAATGGTCATCAGGTTGCACTGTGTGACGTTTCTCAGGATGCTTTGGACCGAGCCATTCATACCATTTCCAAAAATCTGGATCGCCAAATTAATAAAGCACTGATCGACGAGGCAACTAAAGAAAAATGCCTGAAGAACATCCAAACCTATACCGACCTGGGAACCGCTGTTGCCAACGCCGATCTGGTAGTCGAAGCCGCCTCAGAAAACATTGACCTCAAACTGAAGATATTCGCTCAGATGGATGAGCTTTCTCCTGAAAAAACGATTTTGGCCACCAATACGTCGTCCATTTCAATCACAAAAATTGCCGCAACAACCAAACGCCCAGAGAAGGTAATCGGAATGCATTTTATGAATCCGGTACCGGTAATGAAGCTCGTAGAGGTGATTCGTGGATATAAAACCAGCGATGAAGTTACCCGGCAAATTATGGAATTGTCCTCAGGGCTTGGTAAAATTCCTGTGGAAGTAAATGATTACCCGGGATTTGTAGCCAACCGGATATTGATGCCGATGATTAATGAAGCCATTTATACCCTTTATGAAGGTGTTGCAGGGGTTGAAGAAATCGACACCGTAATGAAACTGGGTATGGCGCACCCGATGGGACCACTACAACTGGCAGATTTCATTGGATTGGATGTTTGCCTTTCGATTCTGAATGTTTTGCACGATGGATTCGGTCAGCCGAAATATGCGCCGTGTCCGCTTTTGGTAAATATGGTTACTGCTGGAAATCTGGGCGCAAAAAGTAAAATCGGCTTTTACGACTACAGCGCCGGTGCTAAAGAATTGTTAGTTGCCAGTCAGTTCAGCTAGTCGCTAAGAACCTTTTCTATTTTTTTTCTTGTTGATTCGCGCCCGGGCTTCGGGAGTTTTGGTGTCGCGCTGTACCACAAAAATTTCTCCGGCTTCAATCATAGCTACAATTTCCTCGATCATCTGGTCCTCTCCTTCGCTGTCATAATTTTCCTTAAGATTGGAACCGAAAATCCGCGCGACAGTTTGCCACATAAATGCAGTAAATCCACCTTTGAGTTGCTTGATGAGCTCGTAAGAAGTGTCTCCGGTTTCGCGATCGATTAGTTTAATAAGAATATAACCCTCCCGAACCGTCATGTCGCGGATTTCACCTTCGAACTCGCGTTTCAACTCCTCCTCGGCCATGTTCAGATATGCTTTCCGATCCTTTTTGGTGGTCAATTCTGAAAGTTGGCGATCATATGCCCGCATGAGTTCTCCCGCAACTTTGGCATAGGGATATACCTTTACTACGCGTTTCATAAGTAGGTCCCACTTTCGTTGATATTCCTCGCTGCGTTCGGGATGAAAATCGGTGATAACCACGACTGGCAGATCTACCTGTGGCAACGTATCGTCTTCTGTAATTAGCACTCCCAGTGCCCTGCGTTGGTCAGGATCTTCGGTTTGGGCAACCGATGATGTTGCAACAAAAAAAAGAAGTACTATGAGGAAGTTTGAGTATCTGAATAGCATACTGAAACATTTAACGATAAATGTAAACAGATTGTTATCAAGAAGAGTGCCTATTTTCTATTGGTCCTCCAGTTGGAAGAAATCTCGCCCTGAGAAGTAGAAGACAGCACCGCTGCCGAAGATTTTTTTAGAACGGATGCCAGAATTGCAGCAACTTCTATTTCCTCCGCATTTTTCTGATCCAGCATTTCCGGCTTAAAGTAATTCTGTACAAAATGGGTGTCAAAATTTCCGGATATAAATGCCTGGTGATTCATCACAAAAAGGCAAAACGGCAAGGTGGTGGCCACACCTGTAATTTCATAGTCATCAATGGCCCTACGCATGCGTTGAATCGCTTCCTCACGGGTTGCTCCGTGTACCACCAGTTTGGCAATCATCGGATCGTAATATATGGGAATAGACATACCTTCTTCAAATCCGTCATCTACTCGCACCCCCGGACCTTTAGGAGTTCGATAGGTTACCAAATCACCGATATCGGGCAAAAAATCATTCACCGGATCTTCGGCGTACACCCGTACTTCGATACTGTGACCGTTGATACTCAGTTCATTTTGAGTAAATTCCAACTGCTCTCCCCTGGCAATTTTAACCTGCTCTCTCACAAGATCTTTACCTGTAATCATCTCCGTTACAGGGTGCTCTACCTGAAGCCGGGTGTTCATTTCCAGAAAATAGTAATTCAGTTGTTCATCAACCAGGAACTCAACTGTACCAGCACCGACATAATTGCACGCCCTGGCAACATCACAGGCGCTGGCTCCCATTTTAGCCCGCAGTTCGGGTGTAAGAACACTCGAAGGCGCTTCTTCTACTACTTTCTGATGCCGCCTTTGAACCGAACATTCGCGCTCAAAAAGATGGAGCACATTTCCGTGTCTGTCGGCCAAAATCTGGATCTCGATGTGCCTCGGGGAGGCTACGTATTTTTCGATAAAAACCGCACCGTCGCCAAATGCCGAAACAGCTTCCGAAACCGCACGGTTCATCTGGGATTCAAACTCATTCCGGTTTTCGACAATGCGCATTCCTTTTCCTCCTCCGCCGGCAGAAGCTTTAATCAGAACCGGGAATCCGATTTGTTCTGCAACATTCGCAGCTACCTGAACATCGGTTATTGCTTCATCTACTCCGGGAACCAGAGGAATATCGTACTTCTTAACGGCCGCTTTGGCAGCCAGTTTACTCCCCATGAGTTCAATCGCTTCCGGATCCGGTCCGATGAAAAGGATACCCGCATCGGTGACTTTGCGCGCAAATCCAGCATTTTCAGATAAAAATCCGTAGCCTGGATGGATTCCATCAACATTTAGGGAAAGTGCTACTTCCAGAATTTTATCCCCGAGGAGATAGGATTCCGCAGAAGGAGCCGGACCTATACAAACAGCCTCATCGGCGTAGCGCACAAAAGGGGCAGTTCGATCTGCTTCAGAATAAACAGCTACAGACGCAATACCCATTTCACGTAAGGAGCGCATGATGCGCAAGGCAATTTCTCCTCTGTTTGCAACGAGTATTTTCTTCATCCGGTGGAATTATGCCAGAACGCTTTTTACTTTGTCGGCTGCTTCCTGCAGAAGAACGGCAGACAGAACTTCCAATCCTGATTCATCGATCAGTTTCTTGGCCTCTTCGGCATTGGTACCCTGAAGCCGGATGATGATCGGAACGTGAATGTTGCCGATGTTTTTGTAGGCATCTACAATTCCCTGCGCCACGCGGTCGCAACGTACAATTCCGCCGAAGATGTTGACAAGAATGGCTTTCACGGTAGAATCTTTGAGAATAATTCTGAAAGCTTTCTCTACCCGTGCTGCATCGGCAGTACCTCCGACATCCAGGAAGTTGGAAGGCTCTCCGCCTGAAAGTTTAATGATATCCATGGTAGCCATTGCCAGTCCGGCGCCGTTTACCATACAACCCACGTTTCCGTCAAGCTTAACATAGCTGAGACCAGCTTCTCCTGCTTCCACTTCGGTCGGATCTTCTTCTGATGTATCGCGCATGGCGGCATAATCCGGGTGACGGAAAAGCGCGTTGTTATCCAGCGTTACCTTGGCATCAACGGCTATTATTTTATCGTCTGAAGTTTTCAGCACCGGATTAATTTCGAATAAACTGGCGTCACACCCGATGAAAGCATCATACAATGATGGGATGAATTTCTGCATTTGTTTAAACGCCTGTCCGCTCAAACCAAGATTAAATGCGATTCTTCTGGATTGAAAAGGCATGATTCCAACTGCCGGATCAACTTCTTCTTTAAAGATGAGTTCAGGAGTATTCTCAGCTACGGCTTCTATATCCATTCCACCTTCTGGTGAGTATACGATTACATTCTTTCCGGACTGGCGGTCTAGCAATACCGACATATAATATTCTTCGGGCTCACTGGCTCCAGGATAATAAACATCCTGAGCGATCAGCACCTGATTTACTTTTTTACCTTCTTCTGAAGTTTGTTTGGTAATGAGCGTTCCACCCAGTATGCCTTCAACTTTTCCGGTAACTTCATCAAGACCTTTTGCAATCACCACACCGTGAGAACCGGTTTCGGTGACGGTTCCTTTTCCACGGCCACCTGC
This sequence comes from uncultured Flavobacteriales bacterium, assembly GCA_937911795.1. Taxonomy (GTDB): domain Bacteria; phylum Bacteroidota; class Bacteroidia; order Flavobacteriales_D; family SKUL01; genus SKUL01. The sequence continues at coordinate 8,922 of CALDPJ010000009.1, forward strand.
ATGAATTTGAGCCTTTATGACGAACCACTCGGTTCCGGTATCGGCAGAAACCTGTTCTGCCACTGATTTTGCTTTTTCTACACTATCTGTAACAGCGCCTTCCTGTACAGATACTCCAAAGCTTTTAAGAATTGATTTTGCCTGATATTCGTGAATGTTCATAGTCTTATTATTGAGCGCCAAAAGTATAATTTATGATTGGATACCCCAAGAATGATTCTTCCCTGCGACACACATATTTTCCCAAAACTTTAGTTCATTCTGCTCGTATAGAAGAGCTAAAATTAAAGATGAGATCATGAAGTATTTCATTTCCTCTTTGTTATTGACTCTTCTGGTGAACCTTCCGCCAATTTACGGTCAGGAAGACAACCCTCTGTTGAGTCAGGCACAACAAGCCTATGCCGAAGAAAAATTTTCTGAAGCTGTTGCGTTGCTTCAGCAAAAAGAAAATACCACGCAATCATATGAAGCATTGTTGTTACTGGGTGATGCCCGGCAGAAAAACGAAGAGTACAAACTCGCAATTGAAGCTTACGATCAGGCAGAACTACTGAATAATTCCGATGTGGAGCTTTATATCAACAGGGCCTCAGCAAAAATCTGGAGCGAGCAGTATAACGCAGCATTTAAAGATTTGTCGAATGCTACTGATCTGGCCGGAGAAAATTACCGGATCGAGTATTACCTGGGTGTTGCAAATTATTACAAATTCAGTTTGAAAAACGCCATTAAAGCCCTCGACAGGTGTGTGGAGCTGAATCCAGAATATGCTCCGGCGTACTATTTACGCGCCGCCTGTCTGGGAGAACTCGGCAAGTACCGAATCGCTATTGAAGATTATTCGAAAGCGTACGATCTGGATTCTACACTGACCATTGCCCTATTTAATATTGCCGTTACGAAATATCAGGATCAGGATTTTGCCGGTGCGCAAAGCGACCTGACACAATTACTGCAAAGTGATCTGGAAAATCAGGCAGAAATCTATTATTACCGTGCTGAATGTTCCTATCTGCTGAAAGATAAACAGGCCGCTTGCTTTGACTACAGTGAAGCAATGAAACGGGGCGACGCTTTGGCCACAGAGATCTATGACAAATTTTGCCTGAAAGGAGAACAGCGCAAAAGCCTGCCTAAGCGCAACACTCAGTCGATTTCACTGTAAAACATTAATCATAAACCTTTAACGAGCTCCTGAATCAGGGTTTCCATTTTTCTGCGCATTTCTACAGCAGAAATATCGTAGTGATTCACAATCAACGAAAAGGCCAGCATTCTACCCGATTGGGTGGTTACAAAACCGGCATACCCCCTGTTTCCTGTCATGTACCCGCTCTTGGCCCGAAGATTTCCATCAAGCACAGTGCCGGTTCCAAAATATTTCAGAGTTCCGCTCTGGCCTGCCACCGGAAGTGATTGCATCAACCACTGTCTGTTTGCGCCTGAATACCCATACGTTAACATTTCAGCGAGCTGTCTGGTAGTTATTGTATTGTAATGAGAAAGCCCACTACCATCTTTTATGTTCAACCCACTAATACCTCCAGGTAAACGGGATTTCCAGAAGTCCTCAACCGATTTTATTCCTGCTTCCATTCCATTGGTCTCTTTGCCCATTAAAACCACTAAAGCCTCTGCAAAAAGATTTACGCTTCGGCGATTGGTTTCGCGGACAATTTCGTGCAAGGGTGGTGAATTATGGTGATGCAGGTCTTTTAAATCCTCCTTTGATAAGTCATGTTCATACTGAACCTCAACATCCCCCTTCCACTCAATTCCTAACTTTTCGGCAGTTTTCATGACGCTTGATGCAAAGTATAAACCGGGCTGAGGTATGGCACCTTTAATAGTAAACGAACTTCTGTTTGCCGGTAACATTCCGCGGACGATGATGTTGTTTTGCTCAGGATGGCCGAAGCAAAAGGTTTGATCATTGGAAATATCGGCCGCGATAACATCGTGCTCAACAACCAGCCCCGGTATTTGGGGGCTGATCTGGATGATCTCGGCTGCTTCACCAATCGCTCCGGTTTTGAAAGTCACAGAAAAAATATTTTCAAGAAAATTTACCGGCTGCGGAATGGCGGCGTAATAATTCGTTAGATCTTCCCAACTCCATGTTCCGGGGATTTGTGGAGTAAAATCTGAATGATCCACTACAACATCTCCCTTAATTGTCCGGATGCCGGCCGCGTGAATGGCCGAAGCAAATTCATTGATCAGAACTTCAGGATTTTTCCCGATCCTGGAAGAACCAAAAGTAGGATCACCTTCACCATACAAATAAAGATTTCCGTTCAGCACACCATTGTGATCAATTGTACCACTGTGGCATAGCCCGGTACCGAAAGTCCGGTTGGCTCCCAATTGCTCCAGTGCCGCAATAGTGGTGGATAGCTTCATCATGGAAGCCGGTATCATTGCCTTTTCTCCATCTAAATCTACGATCACCTCACCGCTTCCCACGTCTACCGCATAAAACCCGACGCTGGCAGATCTGAGATCAGACTGATTGCTCCATTGGGTGACGATTTGAGAGATATCGGGATCAACCTGTGCGGATAGTAAAACGGTAAATGTTGCCGGAATCAGAATAAAAAATAAGCGCAGAATCTTTTTCATGATTGTAAATATACTATGCCAGACGGGCTTTTTTCGACAGTGTCAGAATAACGCTTTTTTCGCACCTTTGAGACCCGATGTGTGGAATAGCAGGAATATATCATTTCAATCAACCCGCTGGTGAAGCCGACGAGCAGCGCATTAAAAATGCACTCAAGGCAATTGCTCACCGCGGCCCGGATCATCAGGAAGTAATTACCAACAACCGCAGTTGCTTTGGTCATGTGCGACTGAGTATTATTGATCCTTCTGAAGCTGCCGATCAACCGATGACAGATGAGCACAATCGGTTTACGCTGATCTACAATGGCGAACTGTACAACTACAAACAGATCCGAAAAAATTTAGAGCTCAAAGGCCATAGTTTTCGCACCAGCGGCGATACTGAAGTTGTTCTGAAGGCCTTTATGGAATATGGTTCTGCATGTCTTCAACACTTCAATGGTTTTTTTTCGTTTGCGATTTACGATCATGTAAAACAGTCATTTTTTGCTGCGCGCGATCGGTTTGGCATTAAGCCATTTTACTACAGCCTGGATGAAACGGGGATAGTGTTCGGTTCTGAATTGTCTGCCGTTAGCGCAATTACCGGATCGCGGAAGTTGAACCCGGAGGCATTGCATTTGTATTTTCAGCTCACCTACATTCCTGCACCGCATTCTATACTGGAAGGTATTCTCAAGTTACCTGCCGGTTACATGATTGAGCTTTCGGCCCAACACAGCAAAGTATCATCTTATTATGAGCTGAGAGAAACGGACTCGTTTTCTGCTGGATTTGACGAAGCCGCTGAAATCATACGAACGGAAGTTGAACGATCTGTGGAAATGAGAATGGTGGCCGACGTTCCTTTGGGCACATTTTTAAGCGGGGGAATAGATTCCTCAATTATTTCTGCTGTTGCCAATAAACACCATCAAAATCTGGAAACTTTTTCTCTCGGATTCAGCGATTCAAAATTTCTGGATGAATCTGATGCTGCACAACAGGTCGCAGATTTTATAGGCAGTCATCACCATAAAATTATGGTCAACCGGGGAGATCTCACCGACCAGCTTTCACCGATGCTCAATCAACTCGATGAACCTTTTGGAGACAGCTCTGCTCTTGCCCTTTACATTCTCAGTAAGGAAACTTCGAAATTTGTAAAAGTTGTGCTTTCCGGGGATGGCGCTGACGAGTTATTCGGCGGCTACAACAAACATCGGGCGTTGGCACGCAGCGAAAATAAGAGCATCAGTAACTGGCTTCTGAAGGTGGCTTCGCCGTTATTATCCAATGACAACAGCGGTCGGAGCGATAAAATCAGCAACCGCAAAAGGAAAATCTCAAAGTACAGCCAGGGCCTGCGACATCCTTTAGACCAGCGTTACTGGAACTGGCTTGAATGGACTCCCGCTGAAGCCGTTTCGGAGTTATTACTATCGCCCCGGCGGGATATAGAATTTGAAAACGCTGTAAAAGGACGCATCTCAACTGAGAATCTCAATTCAATTTTGTCAACCGATATAAAGGTCTTGCTATCTGGTGATATGCTGACAAAAGCTGACCGAATGAGTATGGCTCATGGTCTTGAATTGCGAACTCCGTTTCTGGACCATGAACTGGTGCGGAAAGTAAATGCCATGCCCTTTGAATATAAGTGCAACTCGCGGCAAGGTAAACTACTATTGAGAAAAGCCTTTACCGGTCAGGTTCCCGATTTTGTTTTTGAGAAGCCAAAACAGGGTTTTGAAATTCCTGTGGAACAATGGCTCCGCAACGAGCTAAGATCTGAACTGGAGGAAAATTCTGAAAAGCAACTCATCGAAGCGCAAGCCGTTTTTAACCACAACGTGCTGCAGCAAATGATCGGGGAATTTCTTGAAAAGGGTCAGAACAAATTTGCAAGTACACTTTGGTGCTTCATTGTATTTCAGCGTTGGTGGAAACGGCAATTTCTGCTTTACAGTCAAGAGTCACAATAAAGTTTTAATTTCAGCCACACCATTTAAGATGCCAAGAGTACTACGAATAATCAACCGGTTCAATCTGGGCGGACCCACGTATAACGCGGCGTACCTGACGAAATATTTGCCGGGCGAATTCGAAACGCTTCTTGTCGGTGGAATGAAAGATGATTCGGAGGGGAGTTCTCTACATATTCTCAACAAACTGGGTCTGGAGCCTGTGATTCTGGATGAAATGCGCCGCGAGATCAATCTGCGTCAGGATTGGTTGGCCTATAATAAAATCAAGCAGCTCATTAAAACTTTCAAACCGGATATCGTCCACACCCATGCATCAAAACCGGGAGCTCTCGGACGAATGGCTGCTGCCCAATTGGGTGTTCCGGTGATCATCCATACTTTTCACGGTCATTCGTTTCATTCTTATTTCAATTCACTCACTACCAGCTTTTATCAACAGGTAGAGCGCTATCTCGCATCCAAATCGACCTGTATTATTGCTTTAAGCGATCAGCAAAAAAATGAATTGGTGAATGATCATCGCATTTGTCCAATGGAAAAAGTGAAAATAGTTCCATTGGGATTCGATTTAATGCGTTTCCAGCAACACGTATCCGAAAAGCGGCTGGCATTCCGAAGGCAATATAAATTAGAAGATGGCGAAATTGCACTCGGAATTATTGGGCGACTTGTACCCATAAAAAATCACGACTTGTTCTTAAGGGCGATGGCTATCTTGAAACATCGTACACGACGAAATTTCAGAGCTTTTGTGGTTGGCGATGGAGAAGAAAAAGAACGCTTATTCGCTCTCTGTTCTGACCTCGGATTAGATTATTCTGAAACTGCGAATGATCGTGCTACCATTACTTTTACTTCATGGATAAAGGACATTGATCAGGTGAATGCTGGTATGGATATTATATGTCTGACATCCAAAAATGAAGGCACTCCGGTTTCTTTAATCGAAGCTCAGGCATCCAATAAGCCCATTGTTTCGACCCGGGTTGGTGGTATTGAAAACGTGGTACTCTCCGGCAATACAGCTCTTTTGAGTGAAACAAATAATCATGTTACCTTAGCCAACAATTTATTAAGACTGATTGAAGACGACGAGCTGAGACAAGAATTCGGTGCCAACGGATGGGACTTTGTAAAAGAGAAATTTCATTACCAAAGGCTTGCGAATGACACAGCAGAATTATACAACGAATTACTAAGCAGATATGAGAAGAATTAGTTTAGGTGCCTTTATTGCGCTGACTATTTTGATGAGTTCATGTAGTATAAATAAAGATTTGTTATTCAAAACCCCAACTGGTTTCGAATATGATATCCCGCCGACAGTTCTTGACGTAGAATACAGAATTCAACCTTACGATCTCATCAACTTCAGATTGTATTCCAACGATGGATTTCTATTGATAGATTTGACATCAGGAAGCGGAGCCGGTGGGCAGTCAAATTCCCCGCGAATTTCCAATTTGCAGACCTCAATTCGATATCGTGTTGAGGTAGATGGCACGGTGAAATTGCCTACCATAGGATATACTTCCTTAAACGGAATGACAGTAAGAGAAGCCGAATTATATTTGGAAGAGATCTATACAGAATACTATGTCGATCCTTTTGTAATGATGGACATTACCAACAATCGTGTTATTGTAATGCCAGGCTCAGGAGGTGATGCAACTGTTATAACTTTAACCAACAACAACACATCTGTATTAGAAGCACTGGCAATGGCTGGTGGAGTTGCTGATCGTGGAAATTCGGGTAAAATAAAACTGATCAGAAGGTCCGGTGAAGGCCGAAAAGTTTATCATATTGACCTTTCCAAGGTTGAGGGAATTTCTGATGGTGATATTCTGGTGCAGGCAAATGACATCATTTACGTAGAACCTGTACCGCAACTGGCAGCAGAAGCCCTCAGGGATTTAACCCCAATAGTCGCACTCATAACCAGTATGATCGTTCTTGTAAACATCGTGCGTTAAGTATATGATCAACGAAAACATATCGCAGGTAAATCAGAATTATGAGAGTTACCGGGAAAGGCTTACGAATTTCGGAAGTGATTTTGAACTTGGTCTCTTTCTTTATATCATTCGTAAAAATCTGAAATGGGTTTTCCTGCTCATCGCAATCGCCTTGCTTGGATGTTTTCTCTATCTACGCTATACTGCGCCTGTTTATGAAGCCAGTACAATTGTACAGTTGTCTAAGAACGATAAAGCCAATAAAATTCTACAGGTAGAACAATTTTATGAAGACCGCACGCTTTCAGCCGAAATAGAACTATTAAAATCCAAGCTCTTACTGGAACAAACAGTGCGTCAGCTTCCGCTACAGATAGGCTATTTTATGAAAGGTGAATTTTTAACAAATGAACTTTATAAGACTCCTTCCCCGAAAGTTATTCTGTTGGAGATTCGCGATTCGAGTATAGTCAATCAGAAAATTTATATTCGGTACGAAAGAAACCAAATTTTCCGATTGTATCGTAACGATATTGCAATGTCTGATCCGTTCAAGTCGGGTGAACTTGTTAAAACAGATTACTTCACTGCAACTATTATAACTCCTGAAATCGATCCCGCTGACGAAAAAAGCAGTATTGATGAAGTTTACTTCATTATTAATCACCCATCTTCATTGGTGTCAAGATTTAGATCCAATCTGGAAATTAAAGCGCTGAATTCAGTAGCACAAACGATCTTAATTTCCTACAAAGATCATAATCCGCTGTTAGCGCGCGATTTCGTAATGGCTCATGCCCACCAATATTTAAAGTACGATCAACTGACAAGAGAACAGAGCGCTTCTAACATAATCGATTTTATAGAAGCTCAAATTGTCGATGTCTATCAGGAATTAAGTCAGACAGAGATTGAGTTAAAGCAGTTTCTCAAGGATAATAAAATCTCCAATATTAATCGGTTGTCGGAAACTTATATTTCTTATTTTCAAGGATATGACGAACGACTAATTGATCTCGAATACGAAGAGCAACTGTTGAATGAAATCGAAAAAGTAACGCTTTCGGATCCAACAGAAATTGAAGTGTATTCATTGATCCCGGTGATTATGGGGACGAATTTGGATAATTCGTCACTCAGCGAAATGATACAGCAACTGCGGTTATTGCTCATCGAAAAAGAAGAAACCCTTTTTAATGTAACCACTGATCACGGCCAAATTCAGAATTTGGAATATCAAATTGGTATTCAGAAACGGCTGATAAAGGAATCGCTTGAAACCCTACGATCCAATCTTGATAATAAGCGATCGTTCCTGGAAAATAAATTTAACGACTACGAAACCTCTTTCAGCACCCTACCTGAAAAAGAACTTGAGTATGCCCGGTTGCAAAGGCATTTCAACATCAACGAAAAGTATTACACCATGCTTCTTGAGAAGCAAACAGAATATAGAATATCAAAGGCTGGTTTTGTACCGGAAAACAGAATACTTGAAGAAGCACGCATACCGGAAAAGCCTATTGCTCCGAACAGGAATATGATTTTTTCGTTTGCTATTATTGCCACTCTGATCCTCAGTTTCCTGTTGATTCTGACGAAATACATCACGCACAATGATCTGACTTCTTTAAACGAAATATCAAAACTCTCACATGCTTCTATCGGAATTCTGGGGATGACACCTCAATACTCTAATCAGGTTCCGGTTTCTCAGATGGTGGTTGATAAAAATCCGAAATCAATGATTGCAGAAGCTTTTCGAAATATAAGAACCAATCTGCAGTTTATCGATGCTAATCAAACAGAACCCAAGACCATTGCAATTACATCTACAGTTTCAGGTGAAGGAAAAACATTTATAGCCATCAATCTGGCAGGAATCATCGCATTTTCCGGAAAAAAAGTTATCATTCTGGATCTTGATATGCGCAAGCCGAAAATTCACATTGGATTTGGAGTGGGAAATAGTAGAGGCATGAGTACTTTACTTGTGGGAAAGGATGAACTGAAAAATTGTATCAATCAGAGTAATGTTGATAATCTTGACTTTATCACTGCAGGCCCTGTTCCTCCAAATCCATCGGAGCTGATCCTGAATAAAAAAACCGAAGATCTGTTTCTGGAACTCAAAAAAATCTATGATGTGATAATCATTGACAACCCTCCAGTTGGAATGGTGACTGACGGTATTCCTGTAATTCAGAAAGCAGATTATCCGATCTATGTTTTCCGGTCAGACTATTCTAAGAAACATTTTGTACAAAATGTCGACCGGCTCATCAATGAAAACGGCATTTCTAAAATGACTGTCATTTTGAATGGTGTTGATACCGATAGACAACGCTACGGTTACAATTATGGATACGGCTATGGATATGGTTATGGTTATGGACAGGAATACGGCTACTATACAGATTCTGGTCATGGAAGTCATAAACGCTGGTTCGAGTTTTGGAAATAATTGAAACAAAATTTGAAGGCCTTCATGTTTTGAAACCAAAAATCTTTGGCGATGAAAGAGGCTATTTTTTTGAGTCTTATAATCAGGAAATATTTCAGGAACTAACCGCTACAAAAACTCAGTTCGTTCAGGATAACCAATCCCTTTCGCAGAAAAATGTTCTACGCGGAATGCATTTTCAAAAACCACCCGTTGCCCAGGCCAAACTGGTGCGGGTAATTTCTGGAGCCGTTCTGGATGTAGTTGTAGATATTCGTAAAAATTCCAGCAATTTTGGCGAGCATTTCTGCATCGAGTTATCTGATGAAAATCAGTTGCAGCTATACATTCCCGAAGGCTTTGCCCATGGTTTTTTAACACTGCAGGAAAATACCATCTTCAGCTATAAATGCTCGGAGTATTATCATCCCGAAGTCGAAGGAAATATTTTATGGAATGATCCTGATCTTAAAATAAATTGGGGAGTTCACGAGCCTGTTGTTTCTGAAAAAGATATGAAAGGTGAATTTTTCAGAAACTTTGTCAGTCCTTTTTAATTATGGAGAACCCAAAATACCTCTTCCTGATTTATTCCTTGTTCTTCATCGGGGCGATGTTTTTTTCTTTTCTGATTAATTCGATCTTTCTTCGTTACGTAAAAACCCTCGGAACCAAAAACCAAAAAGGGGCTGAAATTATCCGATGGAGCGCAGAGACAAAACCAGCCATCGGCGGAATCACTTTTTTCATCGTCTTCTTACTTTCACTGGTTTGTTATTCCATCTTCTTTGAGCCAGAAGAAGTATTCAAAAATCAAGGGCTATTAGGCCTGCTCGTTGCTACGCTAATGGCTTTTTTAATGGGACTGGCGGATGACGCATACAATACCCGTCCGTTGCTGAAATTCCTCATTCAGGTACTCTGCAGTATTGTATTGATTCTTACCGGCACGTCTATCAGCATTTTCGAAATGTCCGAGCTCAACTACCTGATCACAGTAGTATGGGTCATCGGCATCATGAATTCTATTAATATGCTGGACAATATGGACGCAATCACCACCGTAGTTGCTGCATTCATCCTTTTTACTGCCCTGCTTACCATCTACATCACCGGTCAATACGGAACGGTTGATATTATGACCATTACAGGTGTACTGGCTGCTCTCGGAGGTTTTTTATTCTTTAACTGGCATCCGTCAAGAATGTTTATGGGCGATACCGGCAGCCAGTTCCTGGGATTGTTTCTGGCGTATATCGGCATCAGGTATTGCTGGAATGTGGAGAGTATTCATCAGGAGGGCCTTCCTACCCAACAAGTAGCTATTGTCATTCTGGTATTTATGCTGCCTATCGTGGACACCACTGTTGTGGTCGTCAATCGCATTCTTCGTGGCCAATCGCCATTCATCGGAGGACGTGATCACACCACTCACCTGCTTTCCTATCAGGGCTTGAGTGATAGTCAGGTTGCATTAAGTTTTGCAGGAATTTCTGCCATTTCAATGATTATCGCAGTATTTATTCTGAAATTTGTAGAGAACTGGACTTTATGGCATGCCGCACTGATTCTGGCATACTTCCTGTTCGTATTCGGAGCTATGATTTATCTCTCGAAGATCAACAAGAAAAAATACGTGGCTTAAGCCGGAAAATCATGAATACCCTCTCTAAAACACTAATTGGTGCCTCTGCTTTAATGGTGACCATTGTTGTATCGCAATTGTTTCTTTTTTCCACAGAAAAAGAAGATCCGATAGCAGACAACCAGTTTCAAAAACACTTCAACGCAAATTATAAGATCTATGCGCTCACATTGCCGGAAAAACTGAATTTTGCCGGTGAGCCCGTTCCGATGAATCTTCTGGACGTTCGGGAAAAACTAGACCGCGAATTACTGATTAACACCTACTGGCAATCTCAGTCATTGCTGCTCCACAAACGGGCCAACCGCTATTTCCCCATAATTGAACCGATCCTTGAAAAGAACGGAGTGCCGGATGATTTCAAATACCTGAGCCTGATAGAGAGCGGATTGCAAAATGTTGTTTCTCCCGCCGGAGCTACAGGTTTCTGGCAATTTATGAAAGAAACCGGTATCGAATATGGACTTGAAGTTGAAGATGAAATAGACGAAAGATATCATCTCGAAAAATCTACCGAAGCCGCATGCCGTTATCTCAAAACTGCTTACAAAAAATATGGTAACTGGACAATGGCCGCCGCATCATACAACCTTGGAATGAACGGGCTGAACCGCCAGATAGAGCGGCAAAAAGCTACCAATTATTATGACATGCTGCTGGTGGAAGAAACCGGACGCTACATTTTCCGGATACTCGCAGTAAAAGAAATCCTCAGCGATCCGCGTAAATACGGATTTCATTTCCGGGAACAGGATTTATACCCACCGATAGAAACCTACAAAGTTGGAGTAGACACCAGCATTCTCGATTTTGCGGAATTTGCTTTTGCGCATGACGTCAATTACAAAATTCTGAAAATCTTCAACCCATGGCTTCGGGACACCTATCTGAAAAACACCAAAGGCAAAAAATATGAAATCAGCCTTCCGAAAAATGGTGTGGATTCGGGTATGTTGCCCGTAGAAGAACCCGCCGATTTACCCGACTCACTTGTACACGATTCTCTTTCACGCTAATCCCCGTTTTCATTGTCCATGAGCAAAAATCAAAACATTGAAGTCCGGGGCGCGCGCGTTCACAACCTTAAAAATATCGACGTCACCATTCCGAGAAATCAACTGGTCGTCATTACCGGGTTGAGCGGGAGCGGCAAATCATCCCTCGCATTTGACACCATTTACGCCGAAGGTCAGCGCAGGTACATAGAAACGTTCTCCGCATATGCACGACAATTTTTAGGGAATCTGGAGCGTCCGGATGTCGATAAAATTTCCGGTCTCAGCCCGGTGATTTCCATCGAGCAAAAAACCATTTCCAGGAATCCGCGCTCTACGGTGGGCACCATCACAGAAATTTATGACTTTCTACGCCTGCTGTATTCACGGGCTGCCCATGCCTATTCGTATAAAACCGGCGAAAGAATGGTGCGGTATTCTGAACAGCAGATCGTGGATTTAATTCTTCAGGATTTCAAAGATCGAAAAATCGTATTGCTGGCTCCGGTGGTCAAAGGAAGAAAAGGGCACTACCGCGAATTATTCCAGCAGATTATTCGCCAGGGATTTGTGCGTGCCCGGGTCGATGGGAAAATCCTCGATCTTAATTCAGGCATTAAACTCGACCGGTATAAAGTTCACGACATTGAAATTGTGGTAGACCGGATTGTAGCCGATGCAGATCAGGAAGCACGGTTGCGCGAATCGTGTAAAACCGCGCTTCGACACGGAAAAGGAACATTCATGGTGATGGACCATGAAACGGAAAAAGTCCGCTATTTCAGCAAACACCTGATGTGCCCCACTTCTGGCATCTCTTACAACGAACCAGAGCCCAACCTGTTCTCATTCAACTCTCCCTACGGTGCGTGCAGCAAATGCAACGGACTGGGTGAAATTTCTGAGATTGACATTGATAAAGTCGTTCCCGATAAAAAGCTCAGTGTCAAAAAAGGTGGAATAGCACCGCTTGGTTCGTTCAAAAACAACTGGATATTTAAGCATGTAGAAACCCTGCTCGAACTCCACGGTCATGATCTCAACACCCCGGTGGGAGAACTCGACGACATGGTACTTAGCCAACTGCTCTATGGCACCGACGAACAAATTACCATCAAAAGCTCCGTTGGTCTCAGCGATTACAAAACGAATTACGAAGGCATCATCAATTTCGTAAACCGTCAGGCAGAGGAAAATACCTCAAAAGCCATTCAGCGATGGACCCAGGGGTTTATGAACAACATCACCTGCCCCGAATGCAATGGCAGCAGGTTGAAAAAAGAAGCGTTATACTTCAAAATTGACGACCACAACATTCACGATCTGACGCAGCTGGATCTGAGCGAATTTGCCCGCTATTTTTCTGATATCGAAAATCGTCTGGATGAACGGCAGAATACCATTGCCAAAGAAATCCTGAAAGAAATACGCAACCGCACCGAATTTCTGCTGGATGTCGGACTTGAATATTTGACCCTCAACAGAAGCTCCAGAAGTTTATCCGGTGGTGAAGCCCAGCGCATTCGCCTCGCCACCCAAATCGGTTCCAAATTGGTAGGTGTGTTATACATTCTCGATGAGCCCAGTATTGGTCTTCATCAACGAGACAACACACGCCTGATTGATTCTCTGAAAAAACTCCGTGATGCAGGCAATTCAGTGATTGTGGTGGAGCACGACAAGGAAATGATCATGAGTGCCGATCATCTTCTCGATATTGGACCAGCGGCCGGAATTCATGGTGGTCGCGTGATGGCTGCCGGTGAAGTAAAACAATTCAAATCGGTGAACTCCCTGACAGCGGAATATCTGTTTGATACAAAACAAATTGAAGTACCCGCGAAACGACATGACGGCAATGGTAAAACCCTTACTCTATCCAACGCGACAGGTCATAATCTTAAAAACGTAACCGCGAGTTTTCCGCTCGGGCAGTTTATTTGTGTTACAGGGGTATCCGGAAGCGGAAAATCATCGTTGATCAATGGTACTCTCTACCCTATTCTGAATCAGCATTTTTATCGTGGAGTTAAAAAAGCATTGCCCTACGAAAAAATCAGCGGCTTACAGCACATCGATAAAGTGATTGAAATCGATCAATCTCCTATCGGACGAACACCGCGATCAAATCCCGCTACCTATACCGGTATGTTCAACGACATCCGGACTTTATTTACACAACTTCCCGAAGCAAAAATCCGCGGATACAAACCCGGTAGATTCTCGTTCAACACCAAAGGTGGAAGATGCGAAACCTGTAAAGGTGCCGGAGTCCGAACCATTGAAATGAATTTTTTGCCGGATGTTTATGTGGAATGCGAAACCTGCGCAGGAAGAAGATACAACCGCGAAACGCTCGAAGTCCGGTACAAGGGAAAATCTATCTCGGATGTTTTGAATATGACTGTTGAACAGGCCATCGGCTACTTTTCTGAAATTCCGAAGATCAACAGCAAACTCAAAACCCTTCAGGAAGTTGGCCTCTCCTACCTCACGCTTGGTCAGCAAAGCACGACGCTTTCAGGCGGAGAAGCACAGCGCGTAAAACTATCCAGCGAACTCTCAAAAAGAAGTACCGGAAATACTTTCTACATCCTCGATGAGCCGACCACCGGTCTGCATTTTGAAGATGTCCGTTTACTGATTGATGTTCTGTACAAGCTTCGGAACGCCGGCAATACAGTGCTGGTGATTGAACACAACCTGGACATTATTAAAGTTGCCGATCACATTATCGACATGGGACCGGAAGGAGGTGGCCGCGGTGGTGAAATCATTTTTACCGGAACACCCGAAGAACTTGTAAATTCACAGGCCGGATATACTGGCCGGTATTTAAAAGAAGAACTTAAATAATCCCATTGTATGGAATCTACCAGCGATAAGAAAATAAAATTTGCTTTTAAACAACGCGGCTGGAACGAAACAAAAACCAACGATAGCTGGGCCATTTTTAAAATAATGTCCGAATTTGTTGAAGGCTTCGAGAAACTGTCCAAAATTAAACCCTGTGTTACGATGTTCGGCTCGGCGCGTACTCCACCCGATCACGACAATTATTTACTGGCCGAAGAAATTGCTTTTGAATTGGGTCGCAATGGATACGGTGTCATCACCGGCGGAGGTCCGGGAATTATGGAAGCCGCCAACAAAGGTGCAAACCGCAGCGGTGGAGCATCGGTCGGTTTGAATATCGAATTACCATTTGAGCAGCGATCAAACCCATACATCGATGCAGATAAAGACATAATGTTCGATTATTTTTTCGTTCGTAAAGTCATGTTCGTCAAATACTCGCAGGGATTTATTGTGCTTCCGGGTGGATTTGGAACGCTCGACGAATTTTTTGAGGCTCTCACGCTCATTCAAACGAATAAAATTGGTCGGTTTCCTGTAATTCTTGTTGGAAAAGAATTCTGGAAAGGACTGGTACACTGGATGGAAACGACCCTTCTACAGGCGCACAACAATATCCATAAAGAAGATCTGGAATTGTTTCATTTGGTTGATACCAGCGAAGAAGCCATCGAAATCATCAATGCATTTTACAGCAAATACCTGCTCAAGCCCAATTTCTAGCGCGCTGGCACCATTTCCGTTTTAACATCCTTCTGTTTGTAATTTACAGGCGCAATCACTGGCTACGGCTTGTTTTCGGGTAGATTTGTTTAGAACCCAATTCAAACCGTCGGTTATGGTGAAAAGTATACTCATCTTTATTAATCTGGGGGGACTGATGATCTTCAGTTTCTTTTTTCTTCAGACCATTGAAGTGCAGAACAATCTTCCGGGTCAGTTACTTCCCGGAGAATCTACCGAAATTGAACTCACCATCACCAAGGGAAAAGTTTCCGGGTTTGCCAAACTCCAGCTCAACCTCGATCCCGGCCTGACCATAGAAAACATCGAAAGCCAGGGAGCGTCTTTTACTTTCAACGATCAAAAAGCCAAATTTATCTGGATGTCTTTGCCGGAAGAAAAAACAGTTACCATTCGATACCGGCTTTCAGCCGCAGCCGATATTGCCGGACCGAAGAAAATTGATGGACATTTCTCTTACATCGACGACAACCAGCGTTTGGTTCACGATCTAACTCCTGTTTACATTCAAACAGCCGGCGGAGCTGTTGCCAGTGATGATACAACTCCCGCAGGAAACAATCAGTTAACAACAGCGAGCGTTGTTCGGAGCATCACGCCGATTGAAAAAGGCCGTTATCGGGTTTCCCTGACTATTTCCAAAAACCAGTTGGAAGGATTCGCTAAAATCCAGGAAACCATATCTCCGGATTATACAGCAGCAGCCTACGAAACGAATGATGCGGTGTTCAATATTGTAGATCAGAAAGTGAAATTTGTGTGGTTTGATATTCCGTCACCCTCTGAATTAACTGTGTCGTATGATCTCATTCCGGTGACCGAAAACCCTACTCCCAACCCTCAACCCGAAGGTGAATTTTCGTTTCTCATCGACAACGAAACCAGAACCGTAATGATTCAGGCTGCATCACCAACATTGGCAGAAGTACCCGAGGTTATTGAAAATCAGAACCTGACCGAAACCATAGATGATCCTGAACCTGTAGCTGAACCCGATCAGGAAGAAGAAGAAATTGTGGTGGTAGAGGAAACAGAAGAATGGGACAACGGAAACCTGGATGAAGAACCCGAACCTGTTGAGCCTTCTGTTGTTGAAGAAGATCCTGAACCGGAAATGACAACCGAAGAACCTGTAATTGAAGAACGGAAATCTGTTCAGGCACCCGTTACTGCTTCAACCATGCCGGAAACCGACATCACCTATCGCGTTCAAATCAGTGCCGCACGAAAACTGGTAGATGGCGACTACTTTAAGAACAAGCACCGGTATCAGGGCGAATATGTTGTTGAGAACCACGACGGTTGGGTAAAATATACCACCGGTAGTTTCACCGTTTACCGATCGGCACGAGATTATCGCAACGAACTAAACACCTATAAATTTCCCGGACCTTTTGTTACCGCCTATAACGATGGAGCGCGAATTACCGTACAAGAAGCGCTGATGATTGCCAATCAAAAATGGGTACCGTAACTTCAATCTGCGGGATTGTAGTAATTTAGACACAATGAATTTGCGCAGGTTAAAATATTTACTGCTAATTTCCTTTTCCTGCATGCTTTCCGGCGTGTTCGGCGCTGGTGTTGCTGACCCCGACTCTACCGAAGAACAGGTCCTGAAACCCCGCATTGAAATTGGAATCGGCCGAATGGCATTTTATGGTGATGTCGGATCAAATTTCAGTACCTATAATCCTCTTGTCGGAAATGTTGGAGCCCATTTTAGATTCGGTGCTCCTCTTTACCACTTTCTCGATTTCGACGCCTACGCGATGTATGGAAAACTGAGTATGTCTGAATCTACCGGATTGAGACGTTTGAATTTCTCCTCGCAAATCAGATTAATGGGAGCCGGTCTCACCTATAACTTTGGAAATTTCCTGAAGCCCGGTCACAATATTGCGCCGTATATTTCTGTGGGAATTGCCGGATTTGAATTTCTTTCAAAAACAGATTTATTTGACGGTGCCGGCAACCGCTACCATTACTGGAATGACGGTACCATCCGGAATCTTCCGGAAACGGCTCCCAACGCAGCAGATGCCATCGAAATCCAAAGAGATTACGAGTTCGAAAGCGACATCCGCAAACTCGACGAAGATGGCTTCGGAACGTATCCAGAACGTTCGTGGGCAATACCAGTCGGAGTGGGTGCAACGCTCAATCTTACCGAACATTTCCGGCTGAGAATCGGCACCGAAATGTTTTTCACTTTCACGAACTACATCGACGGAGTAACCGAAGAAAGCAGTGGCAACCGAAAAGGCAACAGTCAGAACGATTGGTTCCTCTACACCAATGCCGGCGTGAGTTATAATTTTGATACACAAAAGAGCCGCAGAAAATATGATGCTCCGTACAGTGGTGAAGGAATGCTTGCTTTTGATGAAGAGGATCAGGATGGAGACGGTGTCATTGATTTTATGGATGATTGTCCCAACACGCCCGCGTCTGCAAAAGTTAATGAATTTGGATGTCCGGTAGATTCCGACAACGATGGTGTTGCGGATTATCTGGACGAGGAACCCGGCACCGCGAAAGGTGCTTTTATTGATGCCGACGGAGTAACCATCTCTGACGAATACTTCCTGAACAGTTACCTGTTTTGGATCGATTCAATGGTCGACATGAAATATCTTTCTTCGAGGATCGAAACCGCCAGTCTTCCGCAGCGAAAAAAAGCTCCGAAGTCGCGAAGATTCCACATCAAAGCACAGGGCGGAACTGAAATGACTTCCGAAATGATAGAGCGGATTCTGAGTATTCCCGATGTAAAAGCCATTGAACAGGACGGAGAAACGATTTATTTGATTGGCGATTACTCGGAACTGTATAAGGCGGTAGAAAGAAAAATCAATCTCGAAGCCGACGGAATCACGGGTATCGTGGTGGCCGATGAAAACGGAACCATGGTTGACATCAGTGCAGAGTCTGATCCGATAGAAGAAGATCTTCTTCGCATTTCACGGGTCGATGAATCGTATGACGAACAATTGGCTGAGCCTACGATGGACGTTGTATACCGCGTGCAGATTGGAGCTTTTGAAAACGAGCTCAGCAAAGAAATATTTGATGATGTTCACAGTCTCATCACCATTCGCGGAGAAGATGGATTGATCCGGTATGTGAGCGGTTCGTTTACCAACCTTCAGGATGCCGCCAACCACAAGGTGGACCTTTTGCTCGAAGGATTTGAAGGCGCCTTCGTAACTGCGTACAGAGGTGGAAAGCGAATTACACTGACCGATGCCGGTGCCATTGTCTCTGGTGAAGACAACAGAACCCAGGAAGTCGCCTCTCCGTCTTTTGATGTATCGAGGGTGAAATTCAGGGTTCAGATTGCTGCCTTCCGCGATGAGGTTCCGACAGAAATGCTGGATCAATTTATCGAGCTGGGTGAAATCCGCCCGATGCGCGGAGCTGACGGTGCTACCAGATATGTATTCGGTGAATTCGACACCTACGAAGCTGCGGCAAAAGCCAAAGACACCATTGCCCGCCAGCAATTCAAAGATGCATTTGTGATTGGTGATTTCAACGGTCAGCTCATTTCGGCCCAGGAAGCCATTCAGATTTTGAAGGAGAATTAATGTGTGGCTAAATTGCCTCGGATACTGGGATGAACTGCATCCTCTGGCTGTTATTGTGACCTTTTTATCGTAGTGTACAATGCTATGCTCCATTGACACGAATTGCAGCTTTTGCAGGTTTCATCACGGCTGCGTACTGCCTCGGAAATTTATTGAACGCAGAAAATACAATTGTTAAACTATCGAAAAGCGGGATTTAATTCCGTTATTCGCTATGTTTGTTAG
>CALDPJ010000010.1 GCA_937911795.1 uncultured Flavobacteriales bacterium
TTAAACCTTTTCCCCACCGGCTGCTTCGCAGCCTTGGGGTTTTTTATTTCTGCCCCGCTCGGGTAAACCCGGCGGGACAGGACTTCCAATTGAAATTTAATTTTAAAGTGGAAAAACCATCATTCTCACTCTCATTCCCGCTCTGTACAGGATTACCTTCGGTGATCCCCAAAAGGGGTGGCTTAAACTTATTCCCCACCGGCTGCTTCGCAGCCTTGGGGTTTTTTATTTCTGACCCGCTCGAGTGACCTCGGCGGGCAGAAATAAAAAACCCCACCCGGCTACGCCGGATGGGGAAAAAGTTTGCGGAGGGAGGGGGATTCGAACCCCCGGTACCCATTTCTAAGTACGCATGTTTAGCAAACATGTGGTTTCAGCCACTCACCCATCCCTCCGGAATCGTTTAGCTGAAAATTTTCGGTTTTTCCAGAGTTACTACCCTTTTAAAACCGGAGCGCAAATGTATAAATTCAAATTACATTCTACAACTTTTCAAACAGAGGCAAATGCGCTTTCAAGGCACCGGCTTTTTCCTATTTTTGCTGAGAACCGATCGATTCAAACCTTCCTTCAAATATGAACCATAGCCCCTTTCTAGCGTCCCTTCTGTTGCTGTTGTCGTTTGCTTCCTGCAACGCTCCGGTGAAAAAAGAATTTTCGGGCGCGGTAAGAATCGGTATCACCAGCGAACCGGATGCGCTGAACCCCGTCACCTACCGAACGGTCAATGCTCAGGTCATCAACAGCCTGCTCTTTCAAAAACTGATGGACGTGGATTTTAAAACGCTCGAACTGGTACCGGTGTTGGCTGCGGCTCCACCAAAAATCGAATCGCAGGGTGACTCGCTGTTTATCCTGAGCTATAAAATACGCCCGGAAGCCACATGGGATGATGGAACCGCCATCACCGCAGAGGATGTACTTTTCACCTTTAAAGTAGCGCTCCTGCCCGGCCTGGCCAACGAAGGCAAAAAGGGATATCTCAATGGCATTCGCGAAATCACGACCAACCCGGAAGATCCAAAAAGCATCACCTTTCGGTGCACACCCGGAATGCGCATGGAATATTCAACCGGCGCCGAACTCGGAATTCTCCCGGCACATCATTACGATCCGGAAGCTTTAATTAAAAATATATCCCTTAAACAACTCCTGCACGCTACACTCGACAGTACAGAAACCGGAAATATCACTCAGTGGGTAGAGCAATTCAACAGCCCGGCATTTCAAAGAAAACCTGAGGGCATCAAAGGCAGCGGTCCGTATCAGCTAAAATCCTGGGTGTCGGATCAGCGACTCGAACTGATTCGAAAAACCGAATACTGGGCAGATGACGTAAAATCCGGGCCGGAATATTTCAATTGCTTTCCGGAGCAAATCACCTATTTCATACTTTCGGAGCCCGCAGCCGTTATCAGCGCCGCACGCAATGGTCAGATCGACAGCGGACCAATACTGCGTTCTGGCGATTACGCCACCTTACTTTCCGACAGTGCTTTCGTCAATAAATTTCAAGTGCTGCTCGCACCCGAACTCAGCACCAACGTGATACTTATCAATTCCTGTCTCCCCGAACTTTCAACGGTAAAAACCAGAAAAGCACTGGCACACCTGTTCGATACCGATCAATACATTCAGACCGTTCAGAAATCAACCGGAAAAAGAATCACCGGTCCGTTGCATCCCGCAAAAGCCGAATATGCCGCTCAAAAAACCTATGCATATAATATAGAACAGGCTAAAAATCTACTATCGGAAGATGGCTGGACAGACAGCAACAACGATGGGATTCTCGACAAGCTGGTGGATGGTCGGCGGGTAGATCTTGAGCTGGAATACAAATACAACACCGGCAATGAAGGTCGCAAAAACGCGGGTTTGATGTTTAAGGAATGGGCACGACCCGCGGGAGTGGAAATAAAACTCGTCAACGAAGAATGGCTGGTGTTCATCCAGAGCCTGATGTCGAAAGAATTTGAACTCGCGTTTTTCTCGTGGACCGATGAACATGCACCCACAGATCCGGCTCCGGTATTTCATTCCGCATCCATCGACAACGGCTATAATTTCGGGTGCTTCAGCCATGCCCGCGCCGATTCATTGATGGATGCTCTCGCCGTTACCGTAGATGTAGAAAACCGTATTGAAATCTGGCGCGAGCTTCAATACATTCTGCACGACGAAGTGGCCAGCATCTTTCTGTCCACCAACGATGCACGTTTTTTTGTGTCGAAAGATTTTAAAGCGGTAGAACCTTCGGCCCTGACGCCCGGATACTGGGCCGGCAGTTTTCAATTACAAGAACCCCACTAATGTGGTCGGGAGCGCTTAGAAAAATCCTTTTGTGGATCCCGGCGATTTTTGTGCTTTGCCTGGTGAGCTTCCTGATGCTACAATTTATTCCCGGTGATCCGGTACTTGCGCGACTGCAGGAATCGGGCGTATATGTGCGTACTACTGAATCGGTTTACGAGTCGGAACAATACCGCACCATGCGGCAAGAACTGGGTCTGGACCTACCGGTTTTTTACTGGACATTCCATCCTGCAACCATTCCGGATTCACTGCGACAAATCCCGCAACCGCAACACCGGGAAATTTTGAAAAAATGGTGCATCAAAACCGGAAAACCCGAATTGATTCTCGATTGGTACCGGCTGAACAAAGAGATTCTGACGGATTTGCGCAAAGCACACCGAAAGGAAGAACATTCCGCCCTGCTTGCGCTGCTACACAATCCGGATTCAGACCAACAAACCACCATTTACCGATGGCTGGCGAATGAACTCGCTGTATCGCCTATCGGTCCGAAAGTAATACGGGCGGCTGCGGTACACCAGATAATAATGACAACACCGCGGAGCATCAACAGCTATTTACCGGTTTTAAAATGGAATGGGCACAAAAATCAGTTTCACCGGTGGATCTGGGGATTCGGAAATACTTCGGGTGTTTTGCGCGGAGATTTTGGATTTTCAACCCGCGATGGACAACCCGTTTCAGCGAAAATTTGGCCGGCCTTTAAAACTACGCTTGCACTTGCGCTCACCTCAATTGTGCTGATGTATCTGATCGCCGTTCCCTTGGGATTGCGACTTGCGCGGATGAAGAACACCACTTCCTTTAAAATATGGATTCGGATCATTTTCGGATTGTATGCCATGCCAAGCTTCTGGCTGGGCGTGTTGTTGCTGACTTTTCTGACCAATCCCAAATTTTTAAACTGGTTTCCGGCGGCATACAGCCTGATGGACATTCAACAGGAATCTTCCTGGATTGAAAAAACGGCACTGATTGCGGGGCATCTTATTCTTCCGGTTACCGCGTGGTCAATCGGCGGAGCAGCATTTTTGTCCATTCAAACCCTCAAGCAGGCGAAACATCTACAACGTCAGCCTTTTGTTATGGCGGCCCGCGCAAAAGGTTTAAGTGAACGGGCTGTGAGTAAAAATCACCTGTTTAAAAATGCGCTCGTTCCGGCGGTGAGTATGATCGGCAGCATTATGCCGGCCGCGCTTTCGGGTGCCATAGCCATTGAACTAATATTTTCAATCCCGGGTATGGGACAATTAATTTTCCACTCCTTTCACACCCGCGACTATCCGGTTGTAATGGCCATTCTGATTCTGGTCGGAACAGTCGCAATCATTGGCTCGGCATTGTCCGATCTGATCCTGCACCGCATCGATCCACGCATTCGAAAAAGTCAGCCGGAATGAAGAGATTTTTGCGCATACCGAAGATTCCACTGACTCCGCTCTTTCCGTTGATGCTATTGTTTGCCATCGCTTTGCTGGCTCCTATTTTGAGCAACAATAAGCCCATTGCTGCCTGGGATCAGGAATCGGGTTTGAGATTCCCGGCCCTGGATGATCGATCACCCGAAACATACACCAGCGGTACGAAATGGACTTTTGCCATACACCCTCCCATTCCCTGGTCCCCTTCGGATATCGATTTTCAGAATGCCGGTCAACCGCCGCTTTCAACAAATACTTCCCAGCCCTGGTATTTTACGCACTGGCTGGGGACGGATGAAATTGGCAGAGATGTTCTCGCCCATTTGATTTATGGCTGTCGCAGTTCAGTGTTGATTGCCCTCGGCGCCATGGCCATTGCGCTGGTCATTGGCCTTCTGCTCGGCGCCATAGGCGGTTACTGGCACGGCATGAATATCCGGTGGCCGCTACTGTTCTTATTATTTACTGGCTTGTCCTTTCTATTATTGATCAATGCCGTGCATATATTAAATGTACAATTCAGAGGTTCCTGGTCGGTTTTACTTTCGGTGATCGTTGGATTAATGCTGATGGGAATTCTGAAGTTGGCACACCATTTAATCACCCGGAAATTAAATTTTCGCTTCCTCCGCTTTTCAGCCTTTCGCTTTTCTCCCGATTCCGCAGTACTCGGATTGATTAATTTTTTCACGGCCATTCCAGCCTACTTTGCCCTGTTGGCGATGCTCGCGCTGTGGCCGGAACCTTCGGCTTTCAGTTTGTCAGCGATTCTTGGGTTGTTGATGTGGCCGGATCTCGCAAGACTGACCCGCAGTTCGGTGATTCGTCTGAAAAACACCGGACTTGCTGAATCTGCAGAAAGTCTGGGCTATTCACCCGGCAGAATTATGTTTGTGCATTTGCTGCCCAACGCGCTGCAACCTGCACTGGCCGCACTGAGTTTCGGAATCGGCGGAGCCATCATGGCAGAATCGTTTCTGTCGTTCGTGGGAATTGCTCCCGCTGAGCTCGTATCCTGGGGTACTTTGCTCGCCAAAACCCGGTCTTATCCGGATATGTGGTGGCTGTCGGTTTTTCCGGGACTGGCCATTCTCATCGCAATTCTCTCGTTTTACCGCCTTGCAAATCAGCTGGAAAAAATGAACATCAAACTTTGAATCACCGGAGAAATAACAAGCGGTCAAATCTGCCGGCAAATCATTCCTGCATTTCATACCTTTGCCGCTTCAAAATCAATCAAACATGATCAGGATTACCCTTCCGGACGGCACCGTCAAAGAGTTTGAATCAGGAGCAAGTGCAATGGATGTTGCGCTCAGCATCAGCGAGGGGCTTGCCCGAAATGTTCTCGCGGCAGAGATCAACGGAGAAGTTTGGGACGCTACCCGCCCCATCACTACGGACAGCACGTTGAAGTTACTGACCTGGAAAGATGACAATGGTAAAATGACCATGTGGCACTCCTCTGCTCACCTGATGGCCGAGGCAATTGAATCGCTGTATCCGGGCGTAAAACTGGCGATCGGACCGCCCATTGAAAATGGATTTTATTACGATATCGATCTTGGCGAGCACAGCATTTCGGAGCACGATCTGGGGAAGATTGAGAATAAGATGAAAGAACTGGCCCGTGAAAAAAACGAATATAAACGGCAGGAGATTTCCAAAGACGACGCGATTGCCTATTATAAAGACAAAGCCGATCCGTACAAACTTGAGTTACTAGAGAACCTGCCCGACGGGGAAATCACTTTTTATACACAAGGAAATTTCACCGACTTGTGCCGCGGACCACACATCCCGCACACGGGATTCATCAAAGCCGTTAAATTGCTGAACATCGCAGGAGCATACTGGCGCGGAGACGAAAAAAACAAGCAACTCACGCGCATCTACGGCATCACTTTTCCCAAGCAACAGGAACTGACAGAATACCTCGAGATGCTGGAGGAAGCCAAAAAGCGCGATCACCGGAAACTCGGGAAGGAACTCGAACTGTTTACTTTTTCTCAGAAAGTAGGACAAGGTTTACCGCTGTGGTTGCCGCGTGGTGCCGCACTTCGCGAACGGCTGGAGAATTTCCTGAAAAAAGCGCAGAAAAAAGGTGGCTACGAACAGGTGATGACGCCGCACATCGGTCATAAAAACCTGTACGAAACGTCTGGTCATTACGCCAAATACGGAGCAGATTCTTTTCAGCCGATCAATACCCCTGTTGACGGTGAAGAATTTTTGCTGAAACCCATGAACTGCCCGCACCACTGCGAAATTTATAACGCACGTCCGCGCTCGTACAAAGAGCTGCCGATTCGTTTTGCTGAATTCGGAACCGTATACCGTTACGAACAAAGCGGAGAACTTCATGGATTAACGCGTGTGCGGGGTTTCACACAGGATGATGCTCACATTTTCTGCACGCCCGATCAGTTGAAGAAAGAATTTCAGGATGTGATCGACCTCGTGCTTTACATTTTCAAAACCCTTAGTTTCAATGATTTCACAGCGCAAATTTCTTTGCGCGATCCGGATAAACCCGAGAAATACATCGGCAGCGACGAAAACTGGGAAAAAGCCGAAAGTGCGATTATCGAAGCTACCGCCGAAAAAGATTTACAAACCGTAATTGAATACGGCGAAGCTGCATTTTACGGACCCAAGCTCGACTTCATGGTGAAAGACGCGCTGGGCAGAAAATGGCAGTTGGGAACCATTCAGGTAGACTACAATCTGCCGGAACGGTTTGAACTGGAATACATTGGAGCAGACAACCAGAAACATCGTCCGGTGATGATACACCGCGCGCCGTTTGGTTCGATGGAACGGTTTGTGGCTGTGTTGCTTGAGCACTGCGCCGGAAATCTTCCATTATGGCTTTCTTCAGAGCAGGTAAGAGTGCTCCCGATCAGTGAAAAATACCATTCTTACGCTGAGCAGATTTTGAATTCGCTAAATAATTCCGATATTCGCGGCTCAATTGACCATCGGGCTGAAAAAGTGGGACGTAAAATCCGCGACGCGGAAATTGAAAAAGTCCCGTTTATGCTGATAGTCGGTGAGAATGAAGAAGCGCAAAATCAGGTTTCAGTACGAAAAAAAGGTGAAGGAGATCTGGGGATGAAAAGCCTGTCCTCCTTCATTGAGATACTGAATGATGAGGTTTCAAAAGAATTATTGTAGAACATCAAAAATTATAAGTTATAGCCAGAAAATTTCAAGGCCGCGGACGGGTTGTTAAAACAAACCCACACAGAATTAATCGAGAAATTACCGCTCGCGAAGTACGGCTTGTGACCGAAGGTGAAGGTGCTGAAATACTTCCGATTGCTACGGCATTGGAACGCGCCGAAGAAGCAGAGCTGGATTTGGTTGAGATTTCACCCAAAGCAGATCCGCCGGTTTGCAGGATTATCGATTACAAGAAATTTCTGTACAACCAGAAAAAGAAAGAGAAGGAAATCAAAAGCAAGCAGTCGAAAGTGGTGGTTAAGGAAGTTCGCTTCGGCCCCAACACCGACGACCATGATTTTGAGTTCAAACTCAATCACGCGAAGAAATTTTTGGAAGAAGGGTCTAAATTAAAAGCCTTCGTTTTCTTTAAAGGAAGAACGATTGTTTTTAAAGAGCGTGGAGAAATATTATTGTTGCGGTTTGCGCAGGAACTCGAGGAATACGGAATTGTAGAACAAATGCCGAAACTTGAAGGAAAACGTATGATCATGATGATTTCTCCGAAGAAAAAGAAGTAGTAGAAACCGATATAATAACAACAGGAGATGCCCAAAATGAAATCCGTTTCCTCTGCCAAGAAGCGTTTTAAACTGACCGCTTCAGGGAAGATCAAAAGGAAACACGCATTCAAAAGCCACATTCTGACCAAAAAGTCGAAGGTGCGTAAAAAGCGACTCACCGCTTTTACCATTGTCGATAAGTCTGATCACGCGAATGTGCGCCGGATGCTCGTTGCTTAAGTTGCCCGTCAACTTTATTAATTAGGTAGTTTTAACCTGGTACCGAGCCCAAAAAGTCTCTGCGGAGCGCTTTGTACCAAAACAAATTAAATTATGCCAAGATCAGTAAACTCGGTTGCCTCCAGGGCCCGAAGAAAAAAAATCCTCGCACAGGCCAAAGGCTTTTTCGGACGAAGAAAAAATGTTTGGACCGTTGCCAAAAACACGGTTGAAAAAGGACTCACTTACGCCTACCGCGACCGCAAACAAAAGAAACGTTTGTTCCGTGGATTGTGGATTCAGCGTATCAACGCCGGTGCAAGATTGCACGGCATGAGCTACTCCGAATTTATGGGCAAAGTCAATTCCAAAAACATTGATTTGAACCGCAAAGTTCTCGCCGACCTCGCGATGAACCATCCCGAAGCTTTTAAAGCGGTGGTGGAAGCGGTAAAATAAATTTCCTGTAGAATTTTTATTGAAAGGGTTGTTGCCAAAAGGTGACAACCCTTTTTCGTTCGCATATCCTTCTTCAGAGGATCCATCATGGTCGGCTGAGCTATTCTTCGTATATTCATTAGCAAAGCCTAAAACATGAGAAAACTGACCGAGATAACGGATCCCGTATACAAACCTGTGCCTACAAATGCGCTGGATAAATTCTTTTTGCGTTACATCAAAGATGAGCGCGATTTGCCTTTTGTATATCTGACCATTAAACTCAGTCTTATTATTATTCCGCTGGCCATTCTGCTCTACCTCCCGTTTATAGAGGGTTGGATATTTGTAGCCGTTGCGGTACTGTATCATTTATTTAACAGTATCATTTACAAAGCTCCCTTCGGACTAATGCTTCACTGCACGAGTCACCGGCCATTCTTTAAAAAAGAATACAGCTACCTGAATTATTATTTACCCTGGGTACTGGCGCCGTTTTTTGGTCATTCACCGGAGACCTATTTCACGCACCACATCGGGATGCACCACGCAGAAAATAATCTGGAGGAGGACGAAAGTTCTACAATGCCCTATCGCCGGGATTCTGTTGGCGGATTTCTGCATTACTTCCTTGCTTTTCTCTTCACCGGCATATACAGACTCACCGCTTACTTCTTCCGGAAAAACAGAAAGCAGTTGCTGTATAAAACCGTGCGGGGAGAAATCCTTTTCTTTTTGTTTTGTATTGGTCTGAGTTTTATCAATTGGCAGGCAACTCTGGTGGTTTTTATTATTCCGTTTTTCATGTTTCGCCTGGTGGCGATGATGGGCAACTGGGGACAGCACGCGTTTATCGATCCCGACGATCCCGGAAATCACTTCAAAAACAGCGTTACCTGCATAAACGCCAAATTCAACCACAAATGCTGGAATGATGGTTACCACATTTCCCACCACCAAAGACCCACGATGCATTGGACAGAACATCCGGTATTTTTCAAAAAAACACTCGATCAGTACATTGAAAATGATGCGATTGTTTTTGAAGGAATTAATTTTCTACATGTATTTATTTGGCTGATGGGTAAACGATATGATCTTTTGGCGAAGCATTTTGTGAATATCGGAGACCGGTATAAATCCGATGAAGAAGTAATCCATTTTTTAAAATACAGGGTTCAGAAGATTGATTTCCCGAAGGCTGCTTCTGTATCTGTTTAACATTTTTGAAGCTATCAAAATCTTCATCAGCTGTCATTGTCATCAGAAGATTCACCCCCGAGCATTCAACAACAGCTAATTTTGAATAGATTTGCGACAAACTCATCTACTCATGCGCATTCTGTTGATTTTAATGTTCATCTCCCACGGCATTTTTGCCCAGCAACAAAAACCTGTGACACAAACTGACAGCACCCATACCGGTGCACGGGCAGTCGAATTTCCGGCTGATGCTACCTGGCTCAACACTCCATCACCGCTATCGCTAAAGCATTTCAAGGGGAAATTTATTCTGCTCAATTTCTGGACTTCGAGCTCAGCACTTTGTTCGGCTCAGCTGAAAGAACTGAAAGAACTTCAAAAAAATCACCGTGAGCTGGAAGTCGTAATTGTTCACTGTGGAAAGTACGACGCTGAAAGAATTACAGAAAACGTACGCCTGGCGGTAATAGAACACGATGTACCTTTTCCTGTGGTCAACGATTCTGCCTTTACACTCTGGCGGGACTATGGCGTCGATGCTTGGCCCACCAACATTCTCATCAACCCCGACCATACAATTGTACTGAAATCTGAAGGGGCTTCTATTAAAGGTGATGTCGGTGCACACATCGAATTGTACAGCGGAAATACTCAAAAAGGAGGCTCCCCGATCAGCAGTGAAATCAGCAGATTTCAACAAGGCCTTCTCGTGTTTCCGAAGTTCATTGAATCCGATGGGCATTTTTCATTGTTCATCAGCGAGTTCCGGGGTCATCGAATCATTCAGTCTGATTTCAACAATACCTTCGAACATTTTATTGGCACCGGAAAAGAAGGGTTTAGAGATGGAGAAATCAACAGCGCTCAGTTCAGCTTTCCGGGCGGTATGGCTTTTCACCCGCTGGACAGCATGCTGTATATCGCCGATACCGGCAATGATGTGATCCGCAGATACGATCTGAAAAAAGGAATGGTCACCACCGTCCTCGGAAACGGGGAGCGCTCTTTTGAGATTCCCGAAACGGTAGTCGAAAAATCTCACCCGCTGAATCAACCCACAGGATTGACATTGATAGGAAATGATCTGTACATTGCCATGACCGGCTGGAATCAAATCTGGAAACTGGACACCCAAAGTGGAATGGCTGTGCCCGTGGCCGGATCGGGAGAATTTGGTTTTGAAGACGGAAAAGATCTGGAAAGTGTGCTGGCCGAACCTTTTGGAATGACTCACGATCCTGAAGGAACCATTTATTTCACCGAACGGCAATCCGGTGCCATCCGTACATTGAATAAAGGCAAGGTTTCCACGCTGACAGGAGCAGGAGTTTTTGATTTTGGTGATGTCGATGGAAAATCAAAGACCGCCAGATTACAAGGTCCGGCAGGAATTATATTTCACAATGATGCCCTCTATGTTGCCGATCAGTTCAACCACAAAATCAAAAGGGTTGATCCGTACAACGGCCGGACTGAAACATTCATCGGTTCAGGTAAACGAGGTTATCAGAACGGATCAGAAAATGTCGTAGCTTTTAATCATCCTTCTGCCCTCACCGTACTGCGCGATCAGTTGTTTATTACCGACACCTATAATCAGGTGGTAAGAAGATATGATCTGAGCAACGGGTCGATTTCGCCGTATGATTTTCAGAACAAAGACCAAATGCAGTTCAAGGCCATCAACGAATTTCAGGTGCTCGAAACGGATACCATTTTAATCGCACCTGGTGAATCAGATCTGACGCTGGTTTTTAAACTGGACAGTTTGTGGAAACTGGTTCCGGATGCTCCTCAATCCGCTGTGGCCATAACGCGGAATCCGGCTATTATCGAGGATCCGGATGGAATTAACGCTTACAATCAAAGCATCAACTTCACCATTGACAATACCGGAGCATTTCAGCATTTTATTGCTGATGTTTCATTGATCTATGCTCACGAAAGCGATCCGCAACTGCAGTATTTCCGGACATTTACTCTGATGGTTCTATTGAAAACAGAAGATGATGCTCCAGCAGATCAGATCGTTTTTTTTGAGGTTCCATCAATTGGAAAAAATTCGCTCTAGCCCGAGTGCGGCAAGATCATACTGTGGATCAACTTCAAGCGCCTGCCGATAATATTGTTCTGCCTGAGCCATCTGATTCATTCTTTCGTAACTGAGTCCCAAATTGTAGATCGCATCTACGTATGCCGGGTTGAGTTCGATGGCCTTCTCAAAAAAGGGAATCGCCTTTTCGGGTTCGCCCTCAATTTCAAGCCAGATATAGCCTTGGTTATACCATGCATATAAATGTTCGTTGTTGAGCGAAATCAGTTGTTCGTAGATTTCAATGGCTTCTTCCAGACGACCCGTATTTTGAAGGTGCATTGCTTTTCCATACAATGCTTCCGGATGATCTGGTCTCAGATCGAGGGCACTGTTGTAATAGTCCAGCGCGAGGTCGCTTTCGAGCGAAGCATAAAAAGAACCGAGCATGGTGAATCCATCAAAGAAATCAGGATTGAGCTCGAGGGCAGTTTGCACAGAGGACACAAATAAGGTCGAATCACCGAGCTCAAAATGCGCATATCCTTTTATAAAATAGGCCATATAAAGTTGCTCATTTACACGGAGTGCCC
>CALDPJ010000011.1 GCA_937911795.1 uncultured Flavobacteriales bacterium
ATGTTGTTGTTTGCTTTGACTTCGGATTCTTTGAAAAAATCTGTTTCGATGGATCCCGGATTCAGACAGGTGACTTTGATTTGATCATTGCGCAATTCTTTGGCCAGTGCTTCGCTGAATCCCTGGACGCCAAATTTGGTGGCGCAATATCCTGATCTTTCCATGCTTCCTGTTTTGCCGAGTATCGAGCCGATATTGATAATGTGTGTCGTTGCCGTTTTTCTTTTCATGAACGGCACCAAACCCGAAGTCAGGTAAAAAACTCCGTTGAGATTTGTATTGATCATTTGATGCCACTGTTCCAGGGGTAGTTCGTCGATTCGCCCAAAATATCCTGCTCCGGCATTGTTGATGAGTATGTCTGGACTGAATTTTTCATTGAAAGTTTCAGAAATCCACTTTGCTACAGCGGTCTGGTCGGTAAGATCAACCACAACCGGAACGAAAGACTCACCCAGTTTTCCGTGAAGTTTTTGTAAGTCCTTTTCATTTCTGGCAAGTCCGAAAACCGTGGCCCCGTTGCCGACCAATACTTCGGCGCAGGCTGCACCAAGACCTTTGCTGGCACCTGAAACCACAGCCACTTTAGATTCGATATTCATGTTGAAGGAATAATTTTAGTCTTGGTGCTTTTCCATTTCATCGATGGCAATTGCAGCGTGAGCTGTTGCAGCGCCGGCTCGCATTTCGGCGGCGACCCAGATTGCTTCCATCAACTCTTCTTTGCTGGCTCCCTTCTTCATTGCCTGCGCTGTATGTCCGCGAATACAGTACGGACACTGCGTCACGTGAGCCACCGCAACCGCGATTAGTTGTTTGGTTTTTTCATCCAAAGCACCTTCTTTAAATACTGTCCGGCTGAAATTCCTCCAGGCATCCATGGCGTCGGGTGCGAGCGCCGCCTTTTTCTTGGAAATCTCGCGTGTAGCGGCCGGAAATAAATGGGCATCGTGTTCACTCATAATTTATTATGTTTTATTAGAATTAAATTGAATTTTACTCAGGTCGATGTGAATCCTCCGTTTCGCCACAGGTCGGGCAGGTACTTATTTCGCCCTCCTTTAATTTGATTCCATCGAGATGTTCTACAACAAACTGCTGAACCACCATATAGCGATCTTTGCCATTGTTGACGTCAATTTGTTTGTCCTTCATCAAAGTTCTGATCTTGTGATCGTATTCCTGGTATCCCCAGCATACGGGACAAATTCCCTCCGGCGTTTTATTTTTTGTTGCGGATTCAGGTTCTTTAAAAAATTCTGAAAGCTGTTGTGCAATGTCCATAGCATTCTGTTTTTATCCTTTTCTGCCCCTTAAAAATACATAATATTTAATAAAGGACAAATTTATCCTTATTACGGGGAGCCAGCATCCCTTGTACCACTACCCACTCTGGCAGTGCGTCCGCCTGGGCCTACATTTTTTTCATTGCTCTTCCATCGTCGCCAACAAGCCATTCAGATCCAGCGGCCGTGTGAACATTTCTAAAGTTCCATCGTCTTTTTTCGGCCAGAATTCTTTGGGTCTGTCCCAGTACAACTCTACGCCGTTTCCATCCGGATCGTTTAAATACAAAGCCTCGGATACCCCATGATCCGAGGCTCCGGTAAGTGGATATTTCGCTTCCCGCAATCGAACAAAAATTTCCGCAAGATCTTTTCGTTTCGGGTAAACAATCGCCGTGTGAAACAAACCAACACTATCTTCCGCCGCTGGCAGAGCACCTTTGCTCAACCAGGTATTTAAACCGATGTGGTGGTGATATCCTCCGGCCGAGAGAAAGGCTGCCTGGTTGCCGTACATCATCGTGACTTCAAAGCCGAGTAAATCGCGGTAAAATGAAAGCGATTTTTGCAGATCAGATACTTTGAGATGTACATGCCCTATCCTTGTGGATGAAGGTGCAGTATATCGTTCCATAGAATTATTTTTTTAGTATAAATGAATGATTTCACCCTTATAAAGATCAGAATTTTTAAGTGCAGAATTCCCCGCCAATATTATCCGGGACTTTTTTGTTCTGCAATCTTTAATAACTTAGCCAAAAAACAGCTTTGTTCCATCTGCTTTTTGATTCATTCATATTGACAGGTTGGAATAAGGTCACTGATTTATGACCATAGCGATAATCATCATTTTTTGTACGCTGTTGCTGATTGCGTATCTGTTTGATTTAACTTCATCCAGGACCATGATTCCCTCAGTGATTTTGTTGTTAATCACAGGATGGATTGTCCGCCAAATCACCGGGTTCATTGGCATGGAACTGCCCGATTTCGATCCGGTGCTGCCGATTTTCGGAACCATCGGATTGATACTAATCGTCCTGGAAAGTGCACTTGATCTGAAACTCGACCGGTCTAAAAAAAGCCTGATTACCAAATCCTCCCTGGGTGCAGTGTTACCCATGATGGCACTTGGTTTTATCCTGGCGGGAATGTTTTATTATTTCGGTGGTTATACGTTTCAGGCCAGTCTTACAAACGCACTACCTTTTGTAGTTATCAGCAGCACCATTGCCCTTCCCAGCGTCCGCGATCTCCCACAGAAGGATAAAGATTTTGTGGTGTACGAAAGCAGCCTGTCCGAAATTATCGGTGTGTTGTTCTTCAATTTCGTTGCGCTCAATACCGTTTATGACCTGGTCTCCATCGGGAATTTCTGGCTTCAGATAGCGATAATTACTGTTATATCCTTTCTGGCTACCATTGCACTTTCATTCCTGCTGAGCAAAATTGAGCATGAAATAAAATTCGGTCCGATCATTCTGTTGGTCATACTGATTTATGCAGTGTCCAAAATTTATCATCTGCCGGCGCTGGTTTTTATCCTGATGTTTGGTTTGTTCCTTGCCAACCTGGATAAAATTGAAGGTATGAAATGGATTCAAAGATTCCGCCCCGAACTACTGGATCGCGAGGTGAAAAAGCTCAAAGCCCTGGTTGCCGAAGCTGCGTTTGTAATCAAGGCATTGTTCTTTCTGTTGTTCGGTTATCTGATTGAAGCGGCTCAATTGTTCGATTCGGAAACGCTGCTCTGGTCGGTTTCAATTGTGGTTATCATCTATTTTTTGAGATTTATCCAACTTAAAATTTCACGATCACCTTTGCAACCATTGTTGTTTGTCGCTCCGCGCGGGTTGATTACGATCCTGCTGTTTCTGAGCATTTCACCGGCCAAACGAATTCTGCTCGTCAATAAATCTTTGGTTATTCAGGTGATTGTGCTGACGACGCTTATTATGATGTTCGGGTTAATGTTATCACAAAGGAGGCACAAAAAACTGGAACGAAGGGAAGAGTTGTTTGACGAAGCCGAATACGATGAGTTTTTAAAGTTGTCAGAGAAATAAACCCGAAAGCCACTCTGCAATAGAACACAGCTTTGTGCCGTTGACTATCTCATGAAAGTCAACCAACATCAACTCGCTGCCGTTTTGCTTACGGCCATTGTTTTCACCCTCCTGTTCTACAATCAAACCATCGGAATCAATTTATTGATTTTCGAGGTCTTCATCCTCGGCATACTGCATTTCTTCAGGCGATTTACTTTTAATCGCGAATCGCTCATTGTTCTTTCCTGTACAGTAATCACCGGATTGTTGGTGGTTGTTCACAACTCGCAGTTTGTGATTTTCACCAACTTTCTCTCGCTGTTTCTGCTCACAGGAGTCCTTTTATATCCACAGGCCAAATCGCTCTTCTTTTCATTTTGCTTTGCATTTCGCAATTCATTTTTTGCACCCATAGAATTGTTTAAAGGATCCAATTTTCCGAATACGCCTATATCGCGGGTAGGAAATGCACTAAAATGGATCAGGTTAACCGGATTGTCAGTTTTGGTTTTGGTGTTGTTTGTCGCAATGTACAAAGCTGCCAACCCGGTTTTTGATGGAATGACCGCCGGCATCAGCCTGCACATCGGCAACCTTTTCACGGCGATATTCGGCAATATCAACGCCGCCGTGGTATTCACCTTTATTCTCGGTCTGATCATCAGCTCCTTCTTGATTTTTAAAACGCTTTCCGGGAAAATGATCAACCGGGCGGCAACGGCTTCGAACAACATGAGCAGAATTAAAAAACCGCAACAACGCATCCACCTGTCGCTTGAACTGAAGCGCGAATGGAAAGCCGCAATCCTACTGCTGGTAATGTTGAATTTGTTGCTCTTGCTGATAAATATCATTGATATTTACTGGGTGTGGCTGAATTTTGAATGGGAAGGTGAATACCTGAAACAGTTTGTTCACGAAGGAACCACGGTGCTGATCATTTCCATTCTGATTTCGATTGCCATCAGCTTGTATTTATTTCGCGGAAACCTCAACTTCTTCAGCAAAAGTCCGGTTTTGAAAGGGCTCACCTATTTCTGGCTGGCTCAAAATGCGGTTCTTGCCATCTCCGTTGGTGTTCGAAACTTCCACTACATTCAGTATTATGCATTGGCTTACAAGCGCATTGGAGTGATCTTCTTTCTGCTGGCCGTAATCATTGGTTTGATTACTGTCATGTATAAAATCAGAAATGTTCGCTCGGTATTTTATCTTCTGAGGGTTAATACCATGTCGGTTTTTCTGATCTTAATTGTCATGTCGCTCTTCAACTGGGATGGCATCATTGCGAAATATAATTTCAGTCATGCAGATCGTTCATTTGTACATTTCGATTTCCTGAGCACATTGAATCCCGGCACATTTCCGCACCTCGACAAAGATTTGGAAACCCTTAATAGAATTGAGCAGGGCAACGAGCGTTTTCCATCAAAAATTAAATACATGACCGCCGAAGAATTCCGGGAGCGCGTAGCGTATCGCAAAGAACACTTTCGGTTGCAATTCGAAAAACAGCATTGGCTATCGTGGAATCTTGCGTCTCAAAGAGCTTATGACTATGTGGCGGAAGAAAGTGATTCGTAATTATTTCCGCAGCGAGAAATAAAGAGTAGTTCCGTCTGATTCTTCAGACTCTATCCATATTTCTCCTCCCATGGATTTTACGATTTTCTTACTTGCGGCCAACCCCATCCCGGTCCCGGTGTATTTTCCCCGATCGTGCAGTTGCTTAAATATTTTAAAGCACTTTTTTAACTGAATCTGATCTATGCCAATGCCATTGTCTGAAATCGAAAATTTTAAAACACCTTTTCCGTCTTCTTCAAATTTTACTGAAATCTCTGGTTTGATATCCGGTTTCCGGAATTTAATAGCATTATCGACCACATTGTAAAACAACTGATACATTTCATCTCTTTTTGCAATCAAATTTTTTGGCAAATCATCTGAAATAAATTCAATTTCTACGGGTTGATGATGTGAACCCAGATCTTTCACCACATCCTGAACCACTTCATTCAGATCGACCGGGGAATAATCTTTGTCGTTTCCGATGCGCAGATAATTTAGCATACCAGTAATCAGCACCCGCATTCGATCCGCGGAGACTATACTATAGTCGAGGAAAGATCTGGAGTCGGAATCAAGATTACGACCAAGCTTTTCTTCGATGAGTTTTACCGAGCTTATTACCGTGTGCATAGGTTCCTGTAAATCATGGCTGGTTATATAAACCAAATTTTCCAGTTCGTCATTTTTAGTCTGCAAATCGGTAAGTGTTCTTTCTAGTTGCTCCCTTGCCTCTTTTAATTCTGAAATATTGCGCAAACTGGAATTACTATATATCAACTTACCATCAAGATCAGTAATGCCATTGCAGGTAAACAGAACATTCAGCTTCTCCCCGTGCTTTGTTACAAGCGTCAGCTCAATATTTTCGATTTCGCCATTAGCCTCATAATTGTCGAACAGGCAGGTAACGACTTCTGCAGATGCTGCATCATAAAGAGTAGTAAATGGCTTATTGATCAGTTCATCACGAGTAAACCCTGTTTGCTGAAGCAATGTTTGGTTACATTCTACAATAGTCATAGATGCAATGTCGATGGATGCCAGCATATCGGGAGAACTATGATACAAATCCATGTACTTCTTCCGGCTATCTGCAAATGCTTGCTCAGTATGATACTTACTGATAAAAAAGCGAACCTTATTGAGCAGTTCGATGGGCTCAAAAGGTTTGGTAATAAAGCTAAAGGCACCGTGTTCAAAACCTTTAAAAACATTTAACCGATCTGTAAAAATGGCCGAAATAAAGATGATCGGAATGTACGCGGTGTCCGGCTCGCTTCTTAATATTTCTGCCAGTTCATAACCGTCCATCTCCGGCATTTGGACATCCAATAGTGCCAGCGCAAAAGTGTGACGCAAAGTTAGCTGCAGCGCTTCGTTTCCACTACCCGCCTCGATCAACTCAACATCCAGTTCGGCAAGCACTTTTTTCAATGCTATCAGGTTCTCTGAACGGTCATCTACTATTAAAATCCTGGGTTTAACTTTTCCACTATAAACGGGTGACATCCATTTTTCATCCGCGGTAGATGCGGGGAACTGAGAATTATCTGCAGGCATCGCCATTTTTTTTTCCAAATATAGATAAACAAGATACGGCATATACGCCTTATTTTTTCCGGATGTTACAAGCTGTAATATAACTATCCGCTATAGATAGTGACTGTGCGGTCAAGAATGAAATTTCGTATTTTTAGCCTCCTCCTTTGGGAAGTACTTTTGAGAAATTATAGGTCGATCGTAGATGTTGTACATAAACCCTGAAGAAGTCTTAGTTGTTCTGGAAATAATTTATGCGGAATACGGATATGATTTTCGGCAATACTCCCAGGCACATATTCATAGAAGGATAAATAACCGAATGACTCTTTCAGGCATTTCTACCGTTCAGGAGCTGACGAATAAAATTCGTACGGATAAAGCATTTTTAAGTCTGCTGCTTGGTGATCTTTCTATTACCGTTACCGAAATGTATCGCGACCCGGCTTTCTACAGATCACTGAGGGAAGAAATTATTCCACTCCTGAAGACGTATTCGTTCATAAAAATATGGCATGCAGGATGTGCCACCGGCGAGGAAGTATATTCTATGGCTATTTTGCTCAAAGAAGAAGGGATTTATGACCGATGCACGATTTACGCTACAGATTTCAATCAGGCCGCACTCAACCGAGCAAAAGAAGGGATAATTGAATTGGGAAAGCTTAAGGAATATACGCTCAATTACCAGAAATCAGGAGGTAAAGAAACCTTTTCCAACTATTTCACCATCAGCAATAAACTAGCAATGCCGGTTGGAGACTTTAAAAAAAACATAGTGTGGGCCAACCACAATCTGGTGACCGACTGGGTATTTTCAGAAGTTCAACTTGTAATTTGCCGCAATGTGCTGATTTACTTTAACCGGAACTTACAGAATAAAGTACTCACACTTTTTGATGAAAGTCTTATATCGGGCGGAATTTTATGTCTTGGCGCTAAAGAAAGTTTGCGCTTCACCGATATTGCACCGCGCTATTTGGAAATCGACCCGAAGCAGCGGATATTTAAAAAACGATATTCCTGATTATGACCCATGTCTTCTACATATAAAGCCATCGTTATCGGCACTTCCATGGGAGGATTTGCAGCACTCCGCGCGCTGTTGCCACAGTTGCCCTCCGATTTCGGAATGCCGGTGGTGGTTGTGCAACACATTGGCTCCGACACCGATAACTACTGGATTCATATACTCAATAAGGACTGTGCAGTGACCGTGAAAGAAGCCGATGAAAAAGAGCA
>CALDPJ010000012.1 GCA_937911795.1 uncultured Flavobacteriales bacterium
TGTCATCAAAGGTAAAAGCGCGCATTATCAATGCTGGTGATGGCACGCATGAACACCCAACCCAGGCTTTGCTCGACGCATTTTCGATTCGCGAAAAACTGGGTTCGGTAGCCGGTAAAAAAGTGGTGATTGTGGGTGACATTCTGCATTCGCGCGTGGCGCTTTCAAATATTTTTTGTCTTCAAAAACTGGGCGCCGAGGTGAAAGTCTGCGGGCCCACCACGCTCATTCCAAAGTATATCCGATCGCTCGGTGTGGAAGTTGAGCACGATTTGAGGAAAGCTTTGCAATGGTGTGATGTGGCCAACATGTTGCGCATTCAACTTGAACGACAAGGCGGATCGCACAGCTTTTTTCCTTCATTGCGCGAGTATACTATGTTGTTCGGACTCAACCGTCAGATGCTCGATTCATTGGATAAAACCATCACTATTCTGCATCCTGGCCCCATCAATCGCGGAGTGGAAATCACCAGTGAAGTGGCAGATTCGGAACATTCACTCATACTAAATCAGGTTGAAAACGGGGTAGCTGTACGCATGGCAATTTTGTATTTGCTGGCCGGGAAAATTGCGCGCGACTAGCGTGGATATAAAATTTAACTATATTTGGTGAGTTAATAGGGGAAACGATGAATTTTGAAGTAAAGAACGAAGAAAAATATACGCTGATTACCACGAAGGTAGAGAAGCTGGATTCACTAAATGCACCGGATCTTAAATCAGAACTGGTGGTAATTAATAAAAACGGAATCCGAAATCTGATTATTAATCTCGAGCATACCCGCTATTGCGACTCAAGTGGTTTGAGTGCGATACTGGTAGGCAATCGTCTGTGTAAGAACAGCGGAGGAACTTTTGTGGTCACCGGCCTGCAGGTGAGCGTGAAAAAACTCATATCTATTTCACAACTTGAATCTGTCTTAAATATCACCCCTACTGTAAGTGAAGCAGTAGACCTTATTATGATGGAAGAAGTGGAACGGGATTTGGGGGAAAATTAAACGACGTGCATACGTCATTGAAACCATAACCAGTATAACAATTTACGAATATGAAAAAAACTCTACTTTCTGTTGCAGCGGTTTTAGCTGCAAATTTTATGATTGCACAGGTGTGCATTCCAAACCCGGAATACGCAAATGAATCTTTCGGAATCTGGCCAACCGCCGAAGAAGGATTTGTTGATGGTCTGGTCGGGGCTATTTATAGTCAGAATATCGACTTTAAAATCCCTGAGGATCCAAATGACTTGCCTGCTGAAATGACAGGTGGTGTTATTCCGCCGGGAACCACACTTGATTCGGTTGCGGTGAATAATGTGACAGGTTTACCGGATGGTTTGTCATGGGACTGTAATTCACACTCCGGATCGTTGTGTACTTTTCACTCGCAGGAACAAGGTTGTGCATTAATAGGAGGTCTTCCGACAGAAGCCGGAACATTCCAGTTATCCCTTCAGCTGTCAATATATGTCTTTAGCGATTTCTTAGGAGGAGTTGCAGAGATACCATATGAATATACAGATTATGAAATTACTGTGCATGCCGATCCGAACTCAGTTCACGAAATGGCACAGTTTGGTTTAACACTCAACCAAAACGCACCAAATCCGTTCAGCGATCAAACGGTGATTGAGTTTTCACTGAACCAGCCGGTAGAGGTAGATTTTAACATCTATAACCTGCTCGGAAAAGTGGTTCATGTAAAAACAATGAACGCAACTTCTGGTACAAACCGAATAGAACTGAATGCCTCTTCGATGAACCTTACTCCGGGAATTTACCTTTACAGTCTTACCATCGATGGTCAGAGCGTAACCCGCAAAATGGTGGTGAAGTAATTGAACTTATTACTCTTTGAAGTCAGACGATAATTTCAGAGCGTATTTAAAAATTAAGAGACCGTCTCGTTTTTTCGAGACGGTTTTTTTATGGCCTGGGATATGAAATTTGAAGTCACTATTCTCGGTTGCGGATCGGCGACGCCAACATTGGGTCGGGCGGCAACAGCACAATACGTCAATGCCAGAGAGCGCTATTTCCTGATCGACTGCGCCGAAGGTACCCAATTGCAGTTGCGGCGATATAAAGCGCAGGTTCAGCGGCTTCATGCCATCTTCATCAGTCATTTGCATGGCGATCATTATCTCGGTTTGACTGGTTTGCTGTCGACCATGCATCTGCTCGGTAGAAAGAAGGAGTTGAAGTTATACGGTCCTGAAGGGTTGATGGAGATCCTGAATGTTCATTGGCATTTCGGTAAAACTACACTGGGTTTTCCGCTGGAATTTACTCCCCTGGTGCCCAAACAGGCGCAAATGCTATATACCGATAGTCAGGTGGTGGTGCGTTCGTTTCCGGTGAAACACAGAATTGAATGCTGGGGTTTCAGAGTAGAAGAACAACCCTTAAAACATAAATTGGTTCGGGAGGCAATCGATCGGTACAACGTTCCGATTGCTTGGCGCAAGCGGGTAGTTGACGGCGAAGATTATGTGGATGAGTTCGGAAAAGTAATACCCAATTCAGCATTGACTGTTCAACCACGGCCACCGAAAGTCTATGCCTACAGCGCCGATACATTGTACGACGCGAATATTGTTCCGCACGTTAAAAATGCCGATTTGCTGTATCACGAAGCTACCTTTGCCAACGATATGGAGTACCGGGCCAGAGAGACTTTTCATTCTACCGCGGCACAGGCAGGTCAGATCGCCAAAATGGCAGAAGTGAAGCAATTGGTGATCGGTCATTACTCGGCCCGATACCGAAATATCGACCTCCTTGTAAATGAAGCCAGACAGTATTTCCCGGATACAATAGGAGCCGAAGATGGCATGTGTTTTACCCTATAAATAGAGCGAAAGTTTATTTGGTTTGTATGGCTGTTGAAGCTAAATTTGCTATTTGGAATTGGTCTAAATAGGTTAACATTGAAAGAAGCCATTAAGCTTGTAATTGCCGACAGTAACGAATTGATTCGTGTTGGTTTACGCTGCGTCTTCGCCAATATTTCAGAAATTGAAGTGGTTGGAGAAGCGGGTTGTTCAACAGATCTATTACGCCAGTTGAACGATCGGGAAGTGGATGTGGTAATCCTCGATTTTACCGCGCCCGGATTTGATATCGATACCATTCCGGAAATCCTCAGTCGCCACAAAAATGTACGATGCGTTGCGATCACACCCAACCAGAGCGGGCATATTATTGCCGCTGCACTTCGGGCGGGAGTTATGAGCTACGTTAAAAAGGATTGCAGTTTGGCCGAAATTGTAGATGCAGTTAAATCTGTATCTATGGGAAATAAATTCTTTTGTGGTCAGGTGCTCGAGGCGGTTCGGCAGGAATCAATAGATCCCGACCAAATCGATGCCAATTCCATCAACTGCGAACCCATTCTCCTGTCGGAACGTGAGCAGGAAATCATTACGCTCATTGCGGAAGGATATACCAATGCAAAAATTGCAGACAAATTATTCCTCAGTCAACACACGGTAAATACACACCGTAAGAATATCATGCAAAAGCTCGGGGTAAACAATACTGCGGCAATAGTGATGTTCTGCGTTAAAAACGAGTTGGTGAGCACCAACAAATTCCTTTTTTCAGCACAGGGTTCGGAAGTTTAGATTTCCCCTATTTCTGCGGACTTAGATCACCATACAGTTTCTGCAGGTGTTCAATATTGAGCTTTTCCAACGCTTCCGACATCAATCCGAAATTGGTATAATCGGCATAAATCGTTAAGAATCCTTCCTCTAATTCAAACTTTTCAGCACCGCTATCAATGAGCTCTAATTCAAGGTCGTCCAAAGGCATTGGAATCGATTTTTCATCGATCGTAAATACACTTTTTCTGTCGAATAAAAACTCAACAGAACCATTGACGCCAAGGCTTCCGTTGTTTTTAGAAAATATAGCCCGAACCGAGGCTACAGTGCGGTTGGTATTGTTTGTTGTGCACTCCACAAAGAAAGCTATTCCGTTCGGCCCATATCCTTCGAAAGAAACTTCATCGTATCTTTCGGCATCGGCACCACTTGCTTTTTTAACTGCGCGTTCGATGGTGTCTTTAGGCATATTGACACCTCTAGCATTGGCTATTGCATTTCTCAATGCCGGGTTGGCATCCGGATCGCCACTGCCACCTTCTTTTACGGCAACGTAAATCTCTTTGATTGCGCGTGTGAATTCCTTTGCTCGTTTTTTGTCCTGCGCCCCTTTCCGGCGTTTAATATTCGACCATTTACTGTGTCCTGCCATAATTGTAATTTAATTTGCTCCAAATATAATTATTGTTTGTGATATGAAAAAAAACGACCGATGTGTTGTTTTTCCATTGTGGAGTTTATACGTAAAATATATTTCGTGTAATAACACCTCCTTTCTGCAGTAGGTTGTCTAAAACAAAAAAGCTCAAATTTGCAAATTTGAGCTTAGGACTGAAGAGCGTTACTTTTTGCTCCTATCGGGTGGATATTGCGCAAGTATTTCCGTCACAATTTCGTTAATTCTTTTTTCTTTGGCTTCCATATTCGAGGTGCGTAAATCTGCTGTCCCCATGCCCTGCCAAACTAAATTATTGCTCTTGGCGTCGATTAAATCGATAAAGAGCGTTCCTTCAGCAGTGCGCGAGACCGAGCTTCCGTGATAGCTGCCATACCAATAGGGGTTCCAATACCAACCATATCCAAAGGAGTTGTTGTAAACGTCGATGCGCTCTTTCTCCTTAGTGAATATGCTGATAATCAAATCTGGGTTTTCCGATTTGACCATGCCTTTACTCGTCAAATTTCTTTCAATGGCACGTAAAATTCTTCTTTTGTCGAGATCGCTAATTTTGGCCTTGTCGATACCGGGTTTGTAAAATGCGAAAGACTGATATTGATTGAAGTTTGCTTCTTTGTCAAAATCAGACGCTACGCGAACTGATGAGCAAGAAGTGAAAACTAACAGCATCACTATTGGAATAAATTTAAGTGTTTTCATATTGCCCTGA
>CALDPJ010000013.1 GCA_937911795.1 uncultured Flavobacteriales bacterium
TATTACCGCAACAACCCCGATCAGGCCTATTGCCGCGCCGTTATTCGTCCCAAAATGGAGAAATTCCGCAAAGCCTTCCCCGACAAATTAAAGTAATCTGAATCTACTTGAGGGATTCCATCAAAGCATCCAATTGCTTTTTAATCGTTTATTGATTGATGATCATTTTGACCTGACAGCAGACAATAAATATTGTTTGACTTTGTTAATCTGTAGCGACTATATTTGCTATTCGCACGGTGGAAATGACAGACAGGACGTAGTATGAAAATGTGCAACGGACATGGTGGTAGAAAGAATTATTGGTGAGGTAGGTAGCGGTGGACCGACGATTGTGTTCATTGCGGGACTTCACGGCAACGAACGAGCGGGAGTGACAGCCCTTCAGCGGGCAATGAGCGAATTAAAACAACTGGAAGCTACCGGAAAAGTAAAGCCCAAAGGTAGTATTTATGCCATCACCGGAAATCTTCAGGCACTGGCAGAAAACAAAAGATTTTTAGACGAAGACCTGAACAGAATCTGGTTGCTCGACCGGGTAGATAAAATACATCATTCAGCAAACCTCCAATCTGCCGAGGAAAAGGAAATGTCTGAATTGCTTGTATGCTTTGAGAAAATCCTTAAAACTTCCAGTGGCCCTTTCTTTTTTATTGATCTTCATTCAACTTCTTCAAGAACGGTTCCTCATATCATCATCAACGATCATCTGGTTAACCGGAATTTATCTTTTAAATATCCGCTACCGGTAATTCTCGGAATAGACTCCTTTGTTGACGGAACCATGCTTTCATTCATCAACGAAATGGGGCATAGAGCCATAGGTTTCGAAGGTGGCCGGCACGATCAGCCATTTACAATCGACAACATAGTTTCT
Source organism: uncultured Flavobacteriales bacterium (assembly GCA_937911795.1). GTDB lineage: Bacteria > Bacteroidota > Bacteroidia > Flavobacteriales_D > SKUL01 > SKUL01. Next base: position 878 of record CALDPJ010000013.1, read on the forward strand.
TTTTTCTGGCTCACGCTGGTTTTTACAGGAGTGCTCAGGAAGAGCAAAGTTCCGGACTTTAAAAAAATGATGAGCCAATTGCACGTTGCTGCTCAGGGCCACAGGCAGGTTTATGAAGTATCTCTGCGGTATCAGGTGGAGTCAAATGAACAGTTTGAAATGGTACCGGGATACAATAATTTTCAGCCGGTTGTAAAAGGTCAGTATCTGGCAGACAGTGGTTCCCGGTCTATTCTCTCGCAGGACAGGGGGTTTATTTTTCTTCCGCGATACGAACCAAAAGGAAATTCCGGATTTTTTCTGCTCAAAAAATTAACCAGGAGCTGGTTGGGATGGTCTGCGTTGCTCAGAACCATTCAATTTGAAAAATTCCTGGCTTTGATGCCCGGCGTTCAAAAAGTTTCGGGTGAAACGGGTGCGTATCGCGTGAATCAAAAAGTTGCCAGATTCTTCGCCGCCGAATTGTTTCATCTGCTCGGATACCGCCGAATTAAGCGAAGAAACGGTCAATTACTGCTCGCGAAAAGATCCCTCAACGGAAAATTATAAATCTGATTCTATCATTTGACGTAGGAACTGTCTGCTTGAGTTTTATTTCTTTTTATAGTTTTACCGGAGAATCAACCACCACCAAACATGCCGTCTCCAATTAAGCCATCCATCCTGATTCTTTTTTTATTCATTGGTTCGCAAAGTTTCGCACAACGATCGCCCGATTTTCTGGATCCTGAATCAACGGCGGAATTTCAGGCGCTTCAGTTTAAAATGGGGTTTAACCTTGGCTGGAGTTTTCCGTATTCCGCTGGGCTGGAATTCAGCCTTTTATTCTCCGAATTGATTGATGTCAACATGGGTGTAGGAGCGGGTTTGAGCGGATGGAAATACGGAGCAGGAACCAGAATCTATCCGCTTCGGCACAGCAAATTGTCTCCGATGATCGGCGCGTATTTTTATCATGCCACAGGACTGCAATCCATCAATGTTTCAATCAATCTGGATGAAGCGAGTTACCGAATTACTCCCGACAACGCTTTTCTCCTTAATGGCGGTATGAGATTGCGGTTCGGAAACGGCCATTACTTTACTGCGGCTGTCGGATATGTTTTTCCGTTTGAAGGAGATCAGGCAGTATACATGTCAGGTTCCAGGAACGAGGCGTTACGGAATATGGCTAATGCAATCTCAACCAGTGGTTTATCTGTCAATGTGGGAATCCTCCTGAAATTATCGCGGGGACATTTCCGGGATTAAAAAACTACTTTTTCATTGCGCGGTCCATAGCGCGTTTTTGTTCTTTTTCCTTCAGCGTATCGCGTTTGTCGTGAATCTTTTTACCCTGTGCTACCGCGATGTCGAGCTTTGCGTAACCGGATTCTGCAATGAACAATCGTAGCGGAACTATGGTAAGTCCCTGGCTGTTCATTTTTTTGCTGATTTTTTCCAGCTCCTTACGGTTGAGCAGTAATTTGCGATCGCGGGTGGGAGTGTGGTTGTTGTAACTTCCGGGTTCATAGATGTTGATGTGCATATTCCGAACCCACAAATCATCGTTGATGAACAGACAATAAGCTTCTGTGATGCTGGCTTTGGATTCGCGAATGGCCTTGATTTCGGTTCCGGATAACTGAATTCCGGCCGTGAATTTATCCAACAGATTGAATTCAAAACCTGCCCGTTTATTTTTGATGTTAATGTTCTTCATCACCACAAAAATAGCACTCTCATCCGAGTGCGACATCAAGAATCATCATAACCAGAAAACCACCGATGAAGCCCAATGTAGCATAGTCGGTGTATTTATCCTGTTGCGACTCCGGAACCACTTCCTCAATCACCACATAAACCATCGCTCCGGCAGCAAAGGCAAGCGCATAAGGCAATACCGGCGACAATGTTACAACCAGTAGCGCCCCGGCCAGTCCGGCAACCGGTTCAACAATCGCCGAAAGCTGACCATAATAGAAGCTTTTTCTTCTGCTGAGGCCAAGTCGACGCAATGGCATCGATACCGCAATTCCCTCGGGTAAATTCTGCAACCCGATGCCAATGGCCAGGGTGATAGCTCCAGCCATGGTAGCACCAGGTAAATCCACCGCAACAGCACCGAACAACACGCCAACCGCGAGACCTTCGGGAATGTTGTGAAGGGTGATGGCCAACACCAGCAGCGTACTTTTGTGCCAATCGGTTTTTACACCTTCTTTTTCACTTTCGCCGAAATTGATGTGAAGATGTGGCAGGAATTTATCCAGCACAAAAAGGAACAAGGCGCCCGTTCCAAAGCCCACAGCCGCCGGAAACCAGTTGGGTACCGAAAGACCTTCAGACATCTCGATGGATGGTGCCAGCAACGACCAGAAACTGGCTGCGATCATAACCCCACCTGTAAATCCGAGCATCGTATCGAGCCATCGGCGGTGCATGTTTTTCACGAGAAAAACAGTAGCAGCTCCCAAAGCTGTCAGCAACCATGTGCCGGTGGTAGCTATCAAAGCGCCCCAGACTGGTCCGACTTTTTCAAAGAAAAAGATCAGCTCATTCATGACTCCTGAATTTGAACTTTAATATTCTGGCTCACTTCGGCGGATATGGTCATTTCTTTTCCGTTTGCGGTAACTTTTACCGAATGGTCGTATTCAAATATTTCTTCCACAAACACTTCTGTTCCGAGAATCAGCCGTTGTTTATCGAGGTACTGTAAAAAGCTGGCGGATGAATCCCGGACACCGGTTATTACTCCACGCTGACCAACAGTCAACTCGCTGACCAGCCGACTGCTTCGGTTATGGATTTTTCCCGACGGATCGGGGATGGGGTCTCCATGCGGATCGAATTTCGGATGGCCGAGAAAACGATCCAGGCGCTCTACCAATTCTTCTGAATGAATGTGTTCCAGTTGTTCGGCAATTTCGTGCACTTCGTCCCATCCAAAATTCAGCTTCTCCTTCAAGAAAACTTCCCATAGCCGATGCTTTCGTACCACCTGAATCGCAGCTTTTCTTCCATTGGAAGTGAGTTGGACACCCTGGTATTTTTTGTAGTCAAGGAAATCTTTCTCTGCCAGTTTCTGAATCATGTCTGTCACCGAACTGGCCTTGGTTTGTAGCCGCGACGCTATTTCGCTGGTGGAAACACTCTGATCACTGGCGGGAGTAAGTGCATAAATAGATTTTAGATAGTTTTCTTCGCTGTGTGTGAGCATATCTTCCTGTAGTTAGATGTGCGAATATATATATTTAGACACATCTAAAAAAATAGTATGTACATAAAAAAAGCACTCCGATCAGGGAGTGCTTTAATTTTTCAAAACGTGCGGGACCTATTTTTTGTATAACTCGTTTACTTTATCCCAGTTTACCACCTGCCAGAATGCTTCGATGTATTCTGGTCGACGGTTTTGGTAATTGAGGTAATATGCGTGTTCCCAGACATCCAGTCCAAGAATTGGTGTTCCTTCGCAACCCGTTCCAGGCATCAATGGGTTGTCCTGGTTAATTGTTGAACAAACTTCAAGTTTACCACTGTTTCCTTTACAAAGCCATGCCCAACCCGAGCCGAAGCGGGTAGCGGCGGCATTCGAAAACTGGGTTTTAAACTCATTGAAAGAACCAAAGTCGCGGTTGATTGCCTCTGCAAGTTCTCCGGAAGGATCTCCGCCACCATTTGGCGACAAAATCTCCCAGAAAAGGTTGTGGTTGTAATATCCACCGCCATTGTTTCTAACCGCAGTGCTGTAATTATCAATATTCTTCAGAATTTCTTCGATTGATTTATCAGCGGCGTCGGTGCCCTGGATGGCATCGTTCAGTTTTGTGGTATAAGCCTGATGATGTTTGCTGTAGTGTATTTCCATGGTGCGCGCATCAATGTGCGGCTCCAGTTCGTCGTATGCGTAAGGTAATTTAGGGAGTTCAAATGCCATAATTTCAGATTTTTATAAAGTTAATAATATTTTTTGCCACTCAAAGTTAAGACCTTTCGCCCACCTGCCAAAGCATTCGGCATTACTTCTGTTTATAACATCATATAAAGCGTTGATGCTATAGCCGACTGGGTTCCGACAGTCAATCCGTTGGATAAACCTACTTTTGCGACCAAATAGTTTTTATGTATCAAAAGCTTATCAAACCATTTTTGTTCAGATTGGATGCAGAAAAAGCGCACCATCTCGTCTTTGGATTAATAAAAGTATTGTTTCAGATCCCCGGCGTACGCGGAATGTGGTACCTGCGCAGCGTACGACACCGCAAGCTCGAACGTGAATTACTCGGACTCCGGTTCAAAAATCCGGTTGGTCTCGCCGCAGGAATGGATAAGAACGGTCGCCTGATCAATGAGTGGTTTTATATGGGTTTCGGATTTGTAGAAATTGGGACTGTAACTCCAAAACCGCAATCCGGTAATCCACAGCCGCGGTTATTCCGCCTGCCGGATGATGAAGCTTTGATCAACCGAATGGGGTTCAACAACGATGGAGCAGAGAAAATTGCGAAACGCCTGCGTTCGAAATATACCACGCTGATTGTTGGTGGCAACATCGGAAAAAACAAAGACACACCCAACGAACAGGCCGGCGATGATTACCAATTGTGTTTCGAAGCACTGTATGATTATGTGGATTATTTTGTGGTAAATGTAAGTTCCCCAAATACTCCCGGACTGAGGGAGTTGCAGGAAAAGGAACCACTCACACGTCTGCTGCAATCGCTGAATGATCTTAACGCTACCAAGCCCCAACGCAGACCGATATTGCTGAAAATCGCACCTGATTTAACAGATCAGCAACTGGATGACATTGTTGAGATTGTAAAAGAAACGGGCATTGACGGTTTGATTGCCACCAACACAACCATTTCGCGCGAGTCGCTCATTACGCCTGAAAGTGAAATTACAGCAATTGGTGCCGGTGGATTAAGTGGCAAACCACTGCGCGACCGGTCTACAGAAGTAATCCGGTATTTGCGAAAAGCTGCCGGTCCGGATCTGCCGATCATTGGAGTGGGAGGTATTCACAGTGCCGATGATGCCATTGAGAAACTAAAATCGGGCGCAAATTTGATTCAGATTTACTCGGGTTTTGTTTACGAAGGACCCGGACTCATCGAAGAAATCAACCAGCGCATTCTGAATGAAGATTTGCCTTAATCCATCTTTGTTAAGTGTTTTAGTGCTGGTGCTATTGGTAGTTGGCACCTCCGCTCAGGAAATCAGCTTGCAAAAGACTTCAGACTTCGGCTCGAATCCCGGAAATCTTGAAATGTTCAGTTATCTGCCACCGAACCTTTCCGATGGCAATTTCCCGCTGGTAGTGGTTTTGCACGGTTGCACCCAATCTGCAGAAGAGGTGGCATTGCAAACCGGCTGGAATAAGCTGGCCGATTCTCTTGGTTTTTTTGTGCTCTACCCACAGACAAATTTCAGCAACAATATTTCAAAATGCTTCCGGTGGTTCAGCGAAAAAGATATCGGTTCTGAAGTGGGTGAGAGTGCTTCAATTCATCAGATGATCACTCATTTTATGGCCAGTAATCCGGTGGATTCAAACCGGATCTTCATCACCGGGCTATCTGCTGGCGGAGCGATGGCAGTAGCAATGCTCGCCCGTTACCCCGAACTTTTTTCAGCGGGAGCCATAATTGCTGGCGGACCATACGGAGCAGCGTGGAATATTCGATCGGCGAAAAAGGCGATGCGTGGAAAGGTTAAGCATTCACCGAAGGAATGGGCAGATCTTATCCGGTCGCAGCGTCCGGCTTTTAGCGGTGATTATCCTGTTATTTCAGTGTATCATGGAACTCACGACAAAATGGTACGGCCGGAGAATGCCGGACATTTGATTGATCAATGGACGGCATTGCACGGTGTGGATAACGCCCCGGTATTGGTGGTGAATAATTTTGATGATTCCCCTCACGTTCAGTTGAGAAAATATAACAACCATCAGAATGAGACGGTAGCCCGTTGGTACGTGTTGAGTGGCGTAAAACACGAGCTTTCCATTAGTACCGGCAACGCAATCAACCAGGGTGGGAAAACGGGAAAATACACCATTGATACAGGATTTCACATTCCCTGGCAATGCGCTGAGGACTTTGGCCTGACAGACCGGCCTTAAGATTTACGAATCCCTATCTTTGACAGCCAAAGCAAAATCCAATGCCGAATCAAGCACCGCTGAATTCTATAAAGCTCATTGAATGTCCTCGCGATGCCATGCAGGGACTTCCGGAATTTGTACCTACCGAACTCAAGGCTGAGTACATCAATGCCTTGCTCAAGGTGGGTTTCGATACCATTGACTTCGGCAGTTTTGTTTCTCCGAAAGCCATTCCGCAAATGCGCGATACTGCTGCGGTGCTCGATCAACTGGATCTTTCAGATACCCGGTCAGAACTGCTCGCGATTGTGGCAAATGCGCGGGGAGCAGAAGACGCTGTACAGTTCGACCCGATTTCTTACCTCGGTTTTCCATTTTCTGTGTCTGAAACCTTTCAGCGGCGCAATACCAATTCGGGAATTGAAGATTCGTTGCACAGGGTGGAGGCCATCCAGAATTTGTGTCAGCAACACCATAAAAAATTGGTGGTATACCTCTCGATGGCATTTGGCAATCCGTATGGTGATCCATGGAGCAGCGATGTCGTCTGTAAATGGGCCGAACGGCTATCGTCCGATTTTGGGGTGACGATTCTCGCTCCGTCGGATACCATAGGTTCATCAACTCCAGACAATATCCAGGAAATTTTCAGCACATTAATTCAGGAACTGCCGGATATTGAATTCGGAGCTCATCTTCATACTACTCCCGATAGTTGGGAAGAGAAAATTCAGGCGGTGCTGGAGAGCGGCTGCCGGCGAATCGATGGCGCACTCAAAGGATATGGAGGCTGTCCCATGGCCAAAGATGAACTCACCGGAAATATGCCGACCGAAAACGTGGTAGAATATCTTGAGGAAAATAAAATTAACACAGGATTGGACAAAGCCGCGTTGCTGCACGCCCTGCAAATGTCTACCAAGGTTTTCGGAAGCTAAACTTGTGTCAGCTCGATCAATGTAATTTCGGGAGAAATACCAACCCTGCCGGGGAAACCGATATATCCAAAGCCGCGATTTACATAGAGGTGTTGTTTGCCTTCGGTATACAATCCTCCCCAGCGGGGATAACGATACTGCGCCGGACTCCACTTAATTCCCGGAACTTCAATTCCGAATTGCATGCCATGGGTATGACCGCTGAGCGTTAAATCGATGTCGGTTTTCTGCAATACCTGATCGTCCCAATGGCTTGGATCGTGCGAAAGCAGAATTTTAAAAGGTTGTTTCACACCGGTCATCGCTTTATTCAAATCACCGTATTTTGAAAAACTTCCATGACCCCAGTTCTCCGTTCCGATGAGCGATATTTCATCCGATCCCACAGAAATCACCTGATTTTCGTTGAGCAACATCCTGAAACCGGATTCATTCATTTTATTGATCAGATACCGGAGATTGTCTTCTTTTGCTTCGGCGGTAGGCCAGGCAACATAATCTCCGTAATCATGATTTCCCAGCACCGCGTATTTCCCGTATTTAGCGGTTAAGCCAGATAGATAAGGCTCCCAGCCATCAATTTCGTCTGCATAATTGTTGACAATATCACCGGTGAAAAGAATAAGGTCGGGTCGCAATTCATTGATCATCTCAAACCCTTTTTCTACTGCTGCATAATTGTGAAAAAAGCTTCCGAAATGTGAATCTGAAATCTGTACAATGCGCAAACCTGAAAAAGCAGGAGGGAGGTTCGAAAAGGAAATTTTCTGACGTACAACGCGAAAGTCAAATCTTCCCTGGAGCATTCCATAAATCATTCCGGTGAAAGGAATGGCCGCGAGACCCAAACCAACCTGTGTAATAAATTTAGATCTGGTAATACGGTTACCGGTTTCAGTTTCGGGTTCTTTGGATTTACTTGATTTGAATAATTTCGAGAACAGATAAAATATATCATCGGTAAGGTGGAAACAGATAAAAATCAGCTTCGGAACCACCATCAGCAAAATCAACCCTGCCAGCGTAAAGAAAGTCTGATAGTCGCGGGTATCCTGCACTTCAGTGAAATAAGCACTCAACCACAACACTGCCGCAACAGAACCAGCCGTAACGATCCAATAGCCGATCAGAATGAATTGTCGCAGCCATTGATTGCTCAGTCTGGACGTAAGCAGGCGCAGCCCCTTAAAAGTGTACAGATCCAGAACAAGAATAAAGGCAATGACAGCCATGCCGGGCGTGAGACTTTTCATACTGAGATGGACAGTGATCTATGTGCCGCGAAGTTACATATTCCGATCAGTCGTTTGGCATTCCACGCTCAATCCAGCATTCAATTTGCATTATTTGTGAAGCGGGTAATTTGTCTTCTTGTGAGGCATTTTCTTCCGGATTATCCCTGGGCATCCATCCGGTACTTCCGCCTTCGAAATTGATGGATCTCAAAAATTGCTCAGGATCATCTTGAATCGATGATTTAATATTTTGATAATTGTCAAAAATATTGTCTCCTTCGGCCGCTACATCATCGTGGCAACCACTCAGCGCGCAGGAGGCTGTGAAAATCGGTAAAATCTGTGTCTGAAATGCGGAATTTACATTCTCGCATGGATCCGGTTCTGGCTCGGGCTCCACATCCTTTTTACATCCGCCCACAGTCAGAAGCAGGCAAATCGTCAGCAATAAAAAATTCCGCACATCAGAAAGGTTGGTTCAATGGGTAAAAATAACAGTATTGAATTATCTGGCTGTATACAGCAATGCAATCAGTTCATCATTGACCAAAGCGGGTGTAGATACCGGGGTTTCGGGTGATTCGGCGGCAACTTCAGCAGCATATTGGGTACTCGAAGGAATAGACATTTCATCCAATTGAACCGCATCCTGAACGGTATTTCCGGCATTTTTTTCTTCATTCAGCGATCTTTCGGACACGGGTGGGGCGACTGGAATTTCTTCTTCAATTTTGGTTACGGGTCGTTCCTCTTCAATATTTCTTATCGTTTCAGCCTGATCTTCTTCGATGAATTCAGAGTTTGTTTGCTGTTCTTCGGAAACGACTTCGGGGGTAGTGGCTCTGGAATCAATCGCTGTTTTTTCCTGCGATTTTTCACCCGATGATGACAATTCTTGTTGTACCGCCATTTCTGATGAATCCTGCGGAATGATCCAGAAATAGGCTCCTGCAAAAATCAACACGCTCGCGGCTGCAAGAGCAAAATGTGGCTTTTCCAGCACTACATTCCGGAATAACAGATACAGGTTCATCCAGAATCCACTATGTTGTGGCGGCGCGTATTTTGCACGATAGCGGTTCATCACCCGATGTTTCAGTGCATCCGGAGGATCCATTCGTGAAGAATCAAATGCCCGCACCGATTCCTGCAACAGCATTCGCATGGATTCATACTCGGCTTCTGAGGAAAGATGCTTCAATACGAAAACTTTTTCCTCCGGCAGCAATTCTTCAAATGCCTTCGCCAGCATCAATGACTCGATATCTTCAGGGTCGTATTTTGGGTAGGTTTTCATCTCAATATTTCATTGGGTTTGAATTCTTTCAGCTCCACGCTCAACTTGCGAAGCGTATAAAACAGCCGCGATTTTATGGTTCCTTCAGAACAATCAAAAACGGCTGCGATCTCTTTGATGCTCAGCTCCTGATCATAGCGCATTACGAAGGCTTCGCGTTGCCTGTCCTCCAGACCATTCAATGCCTGTTGAAGTGCTGCATTAAAAACAGAATCATCAAACTGTTGTTCTGCTTCAATTCCCCCGCCAGCGGGAACTTCCATACCGTTGTCAAGGCTGTAATTACTGTTTTTCCGGACTTCCAGTCGGCGGTATTCATTTTTGCACATGTTGTTGGCCACGCTGAACAACCAGGTTTTAAATGGTCGTTCTGCATTGTAAACTTCAGGTCGGTGAACGATCTTGGCGAACAGGTCCTGAACAAAATCTTCGGCTTTGTTCCGGTCATTGCGTAACATTCGGCAGAAATAGGTGAAAAGCCTTCCGGCATACCGGTCGTATATTTCTTCAAAAGCCTTCTCATCACCGTTGCCGCTGAAACGCATCAGTTCCTCATCGCTGTGCCGGCTGTATTTTTTTCTTCGCCCGAACATGAATTATTTCGATTCGAGGTATTGTTGCCCTGCCGGTCGCAATGACCTTTGTTCATACAGTTTTTCCAGAACGTCGGGTCGTTGATGAAGTCCCAGGGTGGGTGGTAATTCCATTTTCTGATGGAGCAGGAGGGCAGCAATGTAATTTTGCTGCAACGCCTCAACATATTCCGGAAGTGAAGGAGCCGTAACCCGATTCCATTCAATGGCTTTGAGGATTTCGTGATGGCGGTTCGGATTTGCCTCAAAAGAAAATACCAGCCCGGCAGGTTTTAAATCATGGCTGAAATGTGCAATAACTTCGGGCTGTATAGTCAGTGAAAGATGCGTTTTGTTGCCCAGGTGATGATGCAGCGCTTCAACCACAGATACAGCATCCGGTGATTCCGGCCATTGAACCGTTGCACCCGCTTGTGCAGATGTGGCCGTTCGATAACCGGCGTCTTCCAGCAACCAGCTCAGATTGACGATCGTTACATCGCTGCGGAAATTTTCATTGAGTTGTAATGCCCGCATGGGATAAGTGTCCAGATGTCCCTGAACAATCAGCCAGCCGCCATGCGCCACAGAATTTAATACACTACGGGCGTAGAGGTAGACATTCTCGTGAAGCGGGTATTCGCGTTGGTACTGCTCGTACAGCTGATCCGGCGGTGTGCTGCCCGGATTTTTTTCGACCCTGGCAATTCTTTCCGGCAGTAATTGTAAGGCGGACTCTTCGAAATCAGAATCGGTCGATTCGGAGAGGTCCGCTTCCTTTTCGAAGGCCTGTGGAGCATGATCGGTGGTGGAGGAAACTTTTTTTTGCGTGCCGGTGCGACTTATGGATTCGGTTGCCGACGATTCCTGCATCATCATTCGCGGTTCATTCTGCTGCACTGCCTGAATGTGCTCACGGCTGTTTTCCGGCAAGAAAAGCATGTTGAAATACTGCTCCCACTCAGCATCGGACGTCGGCTGTGCAAAAGCAGCAATCTGGAACGACCAGAAAAGGAAGAGAAACATAGATTTTTTCGCGATCATCTCTGCGTAATTTTAAACCTGTACACCTCTAAATGTGTTTGGTTCAGACAAGGTATCGGTTTTTGGAAATTGACCAGTCGTTCCCGGCTTGTTTAGCTAACTTTGTACCAGAATAATCAGGAATGGCTCAGGATATTGAACGATTGAAAAAGATGCTCGACGAGCAGCATGACTGGCCCAGTGTCTTCATGTTTAAATTTGTGGTGCCGAGTGAAAACGACAAAATCGCGAAGGTAGAAGGGATGTTCAATTCCAAAACTGCGGAAATCCGTCAGAAGACTTCTTCAAAGGGAAATTATACTTCCATCACGATCCGTGAGGTAATGACCTCGGCAGATGCTGTGCTCGAAAAGTATGCCGAAGCACGCGAGATTGATGGATTAATAGCATTGTGATGGAGGGAGATTGGTCTTTTTGGCAGAAAGTTATCATCGTGATGCTCACGATCATTGTAGTGGTTCTCGGCTATCGGAAATTGCTACGTACTCTTGGTGGAAACTCAAGGTTTGACGATCGTTTTGCTTTCCTGCATCCGCTTAAACATTTAAATGGTTTGCTGGTGATTCAGTTCGAACTTCCGGAAGAGGATTCTGTAAGTCTGCTGGTGTTGGATCAGCATCAGGTGGAAGTCGGAAAGTTACTGAACCAGGAATCGCTGTCACCGGGAAACCACCGATATGAAATCAGCACCTCGGATTGGCAGCAGCAACGATATACGGTGCAACTGAAGTCCGGTAATCAACGGATCGAACGGTTTTTTGAATACCGGAGTTAGTTCAGCAAAAAAGGCTGCCAAATCTGACAGCCTTTCTTTGTTTATTCAACGTCTCCGTCGCTTTCTTTTTTCTTCTTCTTTTTGACTTTCTGCACATTCACCCGAATTTCTTCGGCTTTAGCGTCAAAATCCACCAGGATGGTATCTCCTTCGCTGATGTTTGAATTGATGATTTCTTCCGCCAGCGGATCTTCCAGGAATTTCTGAATGGCTCTTCTCAGCGGTCGTGCTCCGAATTTTTCATCATATCCTTTGTCGACGATATAATCTTTCGCTTCAGGAGTCAGGCTGATCTGATAACCCAAATCTTCGAGACGGTGGTATAATTTGTCCAGCTCGATGTCGATGATCTTATGGATGTCTTCTCTGGAGAGTGGATTGAACAGTACAATATCGTCCACCCGATTCAGGAATTCAGGAGCAAAAGTCTTTTTCAGGGCGTTTTCAATTACTCCTTTCTGAATCTCAGTTTCCTGCGCCTTTCGGGTTTGAGTGCCGAATCCAACTCCTGTTCCGAAATCGGAGAGTTGTCGGGCACCAATATTCGAAGTCATAATCATGATCGTATTCCTGAAATCAACTCTTCTTCCAAGACTGTCGGTAAGCTGGCCATCATCGAGTGCCTGCAGCAACAGGTTGAAAACGTCAGGATGCGCTTTTTCGATTTCGTCCAACAAAATAATCGAGTAGGGGTGTCGCCGGACTTTTTCTGTCAGCTGACCACCTTCTTCATAACCGATGTATCCGGGAGGTGCGCCGATAAGTCGCGACACTGCAAATTTCTCCATGTACTCGCTCATGTCAATGCGAATCAAAGCATCTTCCGAACTGAACATCAATTTCGACAGTTCTTTTGCCAATTGGGTTTTTCCTACCCCTGTTGGTCCGAGGAAAATAAATGAGCCGATGGGTTTATTCGGATCTTTTAATCCGGCACGGTTTCGCTGAATGGCTTTTACAACTTTTTTCACCGCTTCGGCCTGACCGATAACTGTAGCCGTTAAATCTTCGCCCATGCGCATGAGTTTACCGCTTTCTTTTTCGGCAATTCGCTGAACCGGAATGCCGGTCATCATGGCAACTACTTCTTCCACGTCGTCCACGGTTACATTCACCCGGTGATTACGGGCCTCCTGTTCCCATCTTAATTTGGCGGCTTCGAGCTCCTCGTTTAGCTGACGTTCCTTGTCGCGTAGTTTTGCAGCTTCTTCATATTTCTGGCTGCGCACCACACGGTTCTTTTCTTCTTTAACCTCTTCGATGCTTTTTTCGGCGTCGATGATTTCCTTGGGAACGTTGATATTGGTAATGTGTACGCGGGAGCCTACCTCATCCAACGCATCGATCGCTTTATCCGGTAGGTGCCGGTCGCTGATGTAGCGGTTGGTGAGAACGGCACAGGATTTTATGGCTTCATCACTGTATACGACGTTGTGGTGTTCTTCGTACTTCTCCTTGATGTTGTGAAGAATCTGGATGGTTTCATCGATTGAGGTTGGTTCGACAAGTACCTTTTGAAAACGTCGCTCCAGCGCTCCGTCTTTTTCGATGTATTGTCGGTACTCATCCAGCGTAGTAGCTCCTATGCATTGAATTTCACCACGTGCTAGCGCAGGTTTAAACATGTTCGAAGCATCGAGTGACCCCGACGCACCGCCGGCACCGACGATGGTGTGAATTTCATCTATGAACAATATCACATCCGGAGATCGTTCGAGTTCGTTCATTACGGCTTTCATACGCTCTTCGAACTGGCCGCGGTATTTGGTTCCGGCAACGAGTGAAGCTACGTCAAGCGCTACAATCCGCTTGTTGAACAGCACACGCGATACTTTCTTCTGAGTAATCCGAAGCGCCAAACCCTCTGCAATGGCCGATTTACCCACTCCGGGTTCACCGATCAATACGGGGTTGTTCTTTTTCCGACGGCTCAGGATCTGAGAAACCCGTTCGATTTCGAGCTCGCGCCCAACAATCGGATCGAGTTTATCGTCTTCGGCCATTTTGGTCAGATCGCGCCCGAAATTATCGAGCACCGGAGTTTTCGATTTGCTTTCTCCGGATTTGCGGGGCGTGCTGCTTCCGCTGAATGATCCTGTTCCGCCCTCGTCATCATCGTCTGATGTGCTGCCGGGAAAATCGGCACGTGGCTCGTCAAATTCTATTTCGTCTTGATTGCCCATAGTTCCTCGTAATTCGTCTTTTACGGTGTCGTAGTTAATGTTGAACTTCATCAACGATTTGGTAGCAACGTTCTCTTCGTCTTTCAGAATAGAAAGCAGAAGATGCTCGGTGCCAATCGTGTTGCTTTTGAAAATCTTTGCTTCAAGGTACGTGATCTTCAGAACTTTTTCGGCTTGTTTAACCAACGGAAGATTTCCGGAAGATCTTGAGCGGGAGGAGGAGGATTTAATCGAATTCTCTACCAACTGCCGCAGCCGTTGTAAATCGGTGTTCAACGATTTCATAATGCGTACAGCTGTTCCTTCTCCTTCGCGAATAATTCCCAACAATAAATGTTCTACTCCTATATAATCGTGTCCCAACCGCAGCGCTTCTTCGCGACTGAAGCTGATGACATCTTTAACTCGTGGTGAAAATTTGGCTTCCATATTAATCGTTTCGGCTCCTTTTATGGTATTCCTGAGGTTTTTGTACTGAACGGAATAATCCTAAGATACAGTATTTTTAACTGTTTTCAAATTTAGAACAAGTACCTTTGACGACTGGTTCAGACAGTGCTCAATTATCAACAAAATTTTGTTTAAAACAAACACCTGAATTCAGGTTTCAGGCCTGTCGAATTTGGGTACCTTCGGGCTCCTTTACTGCTAATGGGAATATACTAATAATTTAATTGACAGAACATGATTGAAGGCGAAAAAATTATACCAATTAACATAGAGGATGAGATGCGATCAGCCTACATCGATTATTCGATGTCGGTTATTGTTTCCAGGGCTTTGCCGGATGTGCGGGACGGATTAAAACCGGTTCACCGACGGGTGTTGTACGGCATGCTCGATCTTGGTGTAATGTCCAACAGAGCCCATAAAAAATCCGCCAGAATTGTCGGGGAAGTACTGGGTAAGTATCACCCGCATGGTGACACCTCTGTTTATGATACAATGGTTCGAATGGCCCAGGACTGGTCGTTGCGATACCCGCTGGTCGATGGCCAGGGTAACTTCGGTTCGGTAGATGGCGACAGTCCGGCAGCAATGCGTTATACAGAAGCTCGACTGCGGAAAATTGCCGAGGAAATGCTCGCTGACCTGGATAAGGACACCGTTGATTTCACGCCCAACTTTGATGACTCGCTGACAGAGCCGAGCGTTCTGCCTGCAAAAGTTCCGCAGTTATTAATGAATGGTGCCAGTGGAATTGCCGTAGGTATGGCCACCAATATGCCACCGCACAACATATCCGAAGTAATAGACGGTGTCATAGCCTACATCGACAACCGCGAAATTGATGTTGCCGGATTGATGCAATACATCAAAGCACCCGATTTCCCCACCGGCGGAATCATCTATGGTTACGAAGGAGTGAAGCAGGCGTTTGAAACCGGACGTGGAAGAGTAATGATGCGCGCCAAAGCACTGTTCGAAGAAAGCAGCACTGGTCGCGAATCCATCATCGTTACCGAAATCCCTTACCAGGTAAATAAGGCGGAGATGATCAAACGCACCGCCGAGCTGATCAACGAAGGAAAAATTGATGGAATTTCTGACTTACGCGATGAGAGCGATCGTCAGGGAATGCGCATTGTATACGAATTGAAACGAGACGCCATTCCAAATGTCGTCCTCAATACACTTTATAAATTTACCGCGCTGCAGACCTCTTTCTCGGTCAATAATGTAGCGCTGGTAAAAGGTCGTCCGGAAATGTTGAACCTCCGGGATATGGTGGAGCATTTTGTTGAGCACCGTCATGAGGTAGTTATCCGACGAACCAAATACGAACTTAAAAAAGCCGAAGACCGCGCACACATCCTCGAAGGATTGTTGATTGCGCTGGATCACCTGGATGAAGTAATCGCTTTAATCCGCGGAAGCCAGACTCCTGAAGAAGCCCGCGTAGGTTTGATGGAGAAATTTGCACTGTCCGAAATTCAGGCCCGGGCCATTCTCGACCTGAGATTGCAGAAACTTACCGGACTGGAGCGCGACAAGATTAAGGAAGAACACGCAGAGTTGATGAAACTCATCGATTACCTGAAATCCATTCTTGCCGATGAAGGTCTGCGCATGAAGATCATCAAGGATGAACTTGTGGAGATGAAAGAGCGATACGGAGATGAAAGACGCTCGGTTATTGAATACTCCGCTTCCGAAATGAGCATCGAAGATCTGATTCCGGATGACACTGTGGTGGTGACGATTTCACACCTTGGTTACATCAAAAGAACGAGCCTGATCGAATATAAAACACAGGCCAGAGGAGGAGTAGGATCCCGCGGAAGTACTACCCGTGATCAGGATTTCCTCGAACACCTCTTCATCGCCACGAACCACAACTACCTGCTGATCTTTACCGAAAAAGGTAAATGTTTCTGGATGCGGGTGTTTGAAATTCCCGAAGGAACAAAAGCGTCAAAAGGGCGGGCCATTCAGAACATGATCAACATCGAGTCCGACGATCGCGTAATGGCGTACATCAACGTTCAGGATCTGAAGAACGAAGAGTACATCAACAGCCATTATGTAATTATGGCTACCAAAAACGGAGTCGTTAAAAAGACTACGTTGGAGTCGTATTCCCGTCCGCGTGCCAACGGTATCAATGCGATCACGATCAAGGAAGGCGATCAGCTGCTCGAAGCGAAATTAACCAACGGATCTTCTGAAATCATTCTTGCCAAGCGCTCCGGAAAAGCCATTCGTTTCAACGAGGCTTCTGTGCGCGCTGTAGGTCGAAATGCACAGGGAGTAAAAGGTGTTACGCTCGAAGGAAAAGACGATGAAGTAGTGGGGATGGTTTGTGTTTCCGAACCGGACGCCACCATTCTTGTGGTTTCTGAAAAAGGATACGGAAAACGAACCTTCCTGAATGATCCGGAAAGCGGAGAACCCATTTACCGCATTACACACCGTGGAGGAAAAGGGGTGAAGACGCTCAATGTAACGGATAAAACCGGCGCATTGATTGCCATTCGTTCGGTAAACGATCGCGACGATCTGATGATCATCAATAAATCGGGCATAACGATCCGCATGAAAGTAGAATCCATGCGTGTAATGGGAAGAGCTACACAGGGAGTGCGATTGATCAATCTTCGTGGTGACGATTCCATTGCAGCCGTTGCCAATCGCTCACCTGCCAGGGTCTGAACAGGAGAACTAATAAGCATCACTATGCTGCTGAATAGAGACAGACGCTTCATGGCAACCCCCTTGAAAAAGAGGCTGGCTTATTGGCCTGTTTTGAAAGTAATCTTCCTGAGGCACAACAGTTACTGGATCAATTTCCTGAAATAAAGGAAGATATTAAAAACGAAAAATTGAATTGGGAAATTAT
>CALDPJ010000014.1 GCA_937911795.1 uncultured Flavobacteriales bacterium
CGACTTACCTTATCTCTATCTCGAAAGCATTAGCGATAGCGGTGCTTGTGTGCTTACCTTACCCGATTAATATAATGTCCAACAACCCCTTCTCTCCGGCATAATCACGCGCGCTGCTGTATAAATAATCCTCAGGAAAGCTGACAAACCCAGCCACCACAGGATTATTATGTAGGTACTCCAGCTTTTGATCCAGCATGTAATTGTCCCACAATTCTATTGGGTGATTGTCTTGCTGCCAGAATTGAAATGACTTATTATTATTGTTCTTCGTGCCTGCTCTTTCCATCAGCTCCATCATCCATTCTTTTCTGCTTTCACGAATGTTGTTCCTGATCGCTTTCTTTAATTCTCTCGAAGTATGGCTTTTAAAATCCCGCATAATATCCTCAAGCTTATTCTTGTGAGTTCCTATAATCAGATGAATATGATTTGTCATTATAACCCATGCATAAACATCCAGTCCTTTTCGGTTTTGACAGAACCTGAGACTGGTGAGGATAATATTCCTGTATTCGTTTCTGATAAAAACATCAATCCAATAGACCACTGCAAAACTTACAAAGTAGAGTTTGGATTGATCATGGAATTTGTACCGGGTACTCATTCAGTGAATTTACCAAAATTTTTGACCAACAAACACCACTGTGAAATTGCCGGGTTTATGAACTAACTTTGATCGCACAGGCTATGAATCGCACAAGCCACCGCTGCGGGAATACTCGCATAGAATATGAACCACACAAACACCGCTGCGCTAATGCTTGCGCGAGAGTAGTGAGAGTTGGAATCAGACAAGCACCGCGGGAATGCTCGCGCGAGGTGTGATAGTACAATTGCACTCAAGTAATTACTGAACAAATCCCAGAATTTTATATTTTTGAGCGTAAACCAAATTATTGCAGACCAATATATCAACCGACCTATGCTACGCTTTCATTCTGTTTTCTCTTTTTTGCTCCTGATAATTACAGCCACTCAATTAAGTGGGCAGGTAAATAGCTATTTCCAGAACAACCCCACCTGGACTATGCAGTCACAATGTGCTATTCCGTATCCATGCATTGAAACAAAGAATTACATGCACTACATACAAGGAGATACTATTCTGGATGGAGTCGAATACATGAAGCTCTACACTTTCGGTGAGACATCCCAAGAATACATGGGCAGTGGGCAGGATGAGTTTTGTTCTGAGAACTATACCTATCATGGACTTTCCTACTTAATACGATCAGAGAATCGTCGCATGTATATCAGAGAATTATACGGTTCAACCGAAGAATTACTTTTGTATGACTTTAACCTCGAAGTAGGTGATACTTTGCCTGATACCTTCACCAGTAATTTTAATGAACAAATAACAATATCGGGGATTGACAGTATAGAGGTGAACGGAGAATACTACAAAAGATTTCAATTACAAAATTCAGGTTCTCAGTATTTAATGGAAGGTATCGGTTCGCAAAGTGGGTTGTTTGCCCCCCTGGGAAGCTTATTTGATTGCGGCTTCTTTTTGGTGTGCTACAGACAAAATGAAACATTATATTATGACACTCAAGCCGGAATGGAATGCGCCTTGTCTGTATCTGTACAGTACCCGGAGGCAAAACCTGAAATCACTATTTCCCCTAACCCACTACACACTTCAGGTACATTGGAAATAGGTTCCATCCAGGGTGCGGTTAAAGTTGACATTCACGATCTCACCGGAAAAGTTGTTCGTCGAATGCACTACAACAATCAACCCATGACAATATCCCGCGACGGACTTCAGTCGGGAGTTTATCTCGTTACTTTAAAACAACAAGGAGCGATCATTGCCACCACCAAACTGGTTTTGGGCAAATAGCACGGCAAGAAGTTGCTTATCGTGCCCAAGCATTAACGCAGCGATGTCTGGGAGCTGTTTAATCTCCGTCCCAAACAGTTTCAGTATCTTTACACTATGAAATTTCCTGAGATCATAGCGGTAGTATTGATTTCTGTCCTTAGCACTTTTACTTCATTTTGTCAGGAAGTAGAACTCGATCATTTTACTGTTTTTCAGCACGACGATGAAGTTTACCTGAGCTGGACAATTTCCCGCGGCAGCAACTGCAATGGAATTGGAATAGAACGCAGCACCGACAATTCAGTGTTTGAGGAAATCGGTTACATCCCCGGAATTTGCGGGAACGTGAACTTTGCACAACCCTTTTCATTTATCGATCCCGCCCCGGTTGGAAATCACGTAAATTATTACCGTCTGAAGCTTGGATTACAAGGCTATTCCGACACTACCTCCATCGAATTTCTGAAAATTACCGATCAGGGATTCCGAATCTATCCCAATCCCGCTACCGATCAAACCCAGGTAGTGTTTCAGAACAGACGCAACGAAGTACACCAACTGGAAATTTTCAGTCTCACCGGAAGATTGGTCCACCGCATTACGACCAACCAAAACACGATACCCATTGACACCCACAGCTTTTCTCCGGGGTATTACCTGATCCGGCTTACCAATTCCAACAATCAACAGACGTTCACCGAAAAACTCATCATTGCCGGTCATTAAGTTCCGGTTCTGTTACCAAATTGAACGATTAAATTCACGTCGCCCAGCTTTTTTATCTTTGAGCCGAACATAATTCCGGCACCTTGCTTACGATCGATATTCACACCCACATACTTCCTGAAAACATTCCCAACTTCCGCGAGCGCTTTGGTTATGGCGGCTTCATCCGTCTCGACCATCACAAGCCTTGTTGCGCAAGAATGATGATGGACGACAAATTTTTTCGCGAAGTGGAAGACAATTGCTGGGATGCCGAAACGCGTCTCAGAGAATGCGGACATCATCATGTAGATGTTCAGGTGCTTTCTACCGTTCCGGTGATGTTCAGTTATTGGGCAAAACCGCAGGACACGCTCGAAGTCGCCAAATTCCTGAACGATCACATTGCCGAAATCGTCGACCGCTACCCTACCCGTTTTATCGGCCTTGGCACCATTCCCATGCAGGCTCCGGATCTGGCCATTGAAGAACTACAGCGCTGCAAAAAAATCGGGCTGAAAGGTATTCAGATCGGATCGCACATCAACGACTGGAATCTCAGCGACCCTAATCTCTTTCCGGTGTTTGAAGCCTGCCAGGAACTGGACATGGCGGTTTTTGTACACCCCTGGGATATGATGGCGAAAGAAAAAATGGAAAAATACTGGTTGCCCTGGCTCGTCGGGATGCCGGCCGAAAGCTCCCTGGCCATTTGCTCGATGATTTTTGGCGGAGTATTCGAACGACTGCCGAAATTGCGGGTTGCATTTGCACACGG
>CALDPJ010000015.1 GCA_937911795.1 uncultured Flavobacteriales bacterium
TCAAAAGAGAGGAGGGGAGGCTTTTACTATTTCCCTATTGCTTTTGCCTCCTCTACCAATATCTCGTTCTCATCATTCAAACCCGCTTCAATAAATGCGTCAATCTCAGAATTACGTACCAGCCCTTTGTTAAGCAACACTCCAAGCGCTATCATCACTCCGATACGGGTTCCCACTTTTTTGGCTGCTGTATTGAACAAAGGTTCCAGATCTTCGTATGCAACGCCCTCCGCAAGATTCATGATGCTTGCCCGGGCAGCGGCCAATTTATCGCCAGACAAGTTCGTGTATTTCTTGCTGATCTTCTGGATCTCGTTAATCGCACTTCTTTGTCCTGCCTGCTGTGATCCCTGCCCTTGTGGAGCAGCGGGTTTCTCCGGCTTATTATTTTGATTTGCAGTCTCGGACTGTTGTTTGGTCCAGGAGTCTCTCAGACCTACTGTTTTGTTGAAAATCAGATTTCCCGGAGTCGCATCTTTGTCCAGCGTAAAATAGCCGAGGCGTTGAAACTGAAATTTATCATTTAACTTCGCGGCCGCCAAAAAAGGCTCCACATAAGCTTCTTTAATTACCTTCAGCGAATCAGGGTTAATGAACTCCATAAAGTTTCTATCTTCATGAGTATCCGGCGCTTCATCCAAAAACAGGCGATCATATTCCCTGATTTCTGCTTTTATGGCGTGTTTTACTGATACCCAATGCAGCGTGCCTTTTACCTTTCTTTCACTTGCTTCTGTACCACTGCCCGACCTTGATTCCAGGTCGCAGCTACAATGAATCTCTGTGATATTGCCCGCAGTGTCTTTCACCACAGACTCGCCTTTGATGATGTAGGCATTTTTCAAACGCACCTCATTGCCAATCGTCAGCCTAAAAAACTTGTTGCCTGCTGCTTCTTTAAAATCTTCTCTTTCTATGTATAATTCGCGCGAGAAAGGAATTTCATGTGTTCCTGAATTCGGATCTTCGGGATTATTCTCTGCGATTAATATTTCTTCCTTTCCTTCCGGATAGTTGGTAATCACCAGCTTTACCGGATCCAAAACACCCATCACCCTGGTCGCTATTTTATTCAGATCTTCGCGAATACAAAACTCCAGCAATGACACGTCCGTCACGTTATCGCGCTTGGCGATTCCAGATAATTCACTGAACTTCCTGATCGATGTGGGTGTGTAACCCCTTCGTCTTAGTCCCGAAATAGTGGGCATGCGTGGATCATCCCATCCCGAAACTGTTTGGCTCTGCACCAGTTCCAGCAATTTCCGCTTGCTCATCACTGTATAGCTAAGGTTCAGCCGGGCAAACTCGATCTGACGCGGCCGGTATTCGGTGTCGATAATGTGGTCGAGCAACCAGTCGTACAGCGGTCGGTGAACTTCAAATTCCAACGTGCAAACCGAATGGGTGATGCCTTCTATATAGTCGGATTGCCCGTGAGCGAAATCATACATCGGATAAATGCGCCATTTGTCGCCGGTGCGGTGGTGGTGTGCGTGTTTGATCCGATAGAGCACGGGATCGCGCATGTGCATGTTGGGCGAGGACATGTCGATCTTTGCTCTCAGCATTCTCGAGCCCTCGGGAAATTCACCGTTTTTCATCCGCTCAAACAGATCCAGGTTCTCTTCCACTGTGCGATTCCGGTAAGGACTTTCCTGACCGGGTTCGGTGGGCGTACCCCGTTGCTCCGAAACTTCTTCCGGCGTCAGGTCACAGACAAATGCTTTTCCTTTTTTAATCAGTTTGTTGGCAAATTCATACAGTTGGTCAAAGTAGTCGGAGGCGTAAAATTCCCGGTCTTCCCAGTCGAAACCC
This sequence comes from uncultured Flavobacteriales bacterium, assembly GCA_937911795.1. Classification (GTDB taxonomy): domain Bacteria; phylum Bacteroidota; class Bacteroidia; order Flavobacteriales_D; family SKUL01; genus SKUL01. The sequence continues at coordinate 1,819 of CALDPJ010000015.1, forward strand.
AGCCATTTTACGTCTTCCCGAATGGAATTCACATACTCCATGCTTTCTGTGGTGGGGTTGGTGTCGTCGAACCGAAGGTTGCATTTCCCATTGTACTGCTCTGCCAGACC
>CALDPJ010000016.1 GCA_937911795.1 uncultured Flavobacteriales bacterium
AAGATTATCAACTTCCAGATGGCACAATTGCTACTGTGGGGGGCATCTACGAACAGATTCTGCAAACCGTATTTGGCTGTGACAGTGTTGTATCGTTGGAACTGGAAATGTTACCGGAATATCACTTTGAATTCGATCATCAGATCTGCGATGATTCGTTTTATCAGCTGCCTGATGGTGAAGAAGTAAATGAATCAGGAAGTTATACAGTCAGTTTTATATCCCAAAACGGATGCGACAGCACCTACACCATTAATCTTACCGTTGAACCCGTAATCAGTATAACAGAGGAAGTGAACCTTTGCCAGGGCCAGACCCATATCTTGCCCGATGGAACCGAAGTGAATACAGAGGGTATATACGAAGTAGTCGTTTCCGGTGCAGAATGCGATTCGGTTTTTGAGGTTACTCTCATCATAAATCCGGTTTATAATTTACAATTTGACGCTGAAATATGTGCCGATGAGAATTATACCCTGCCGGATGGTTCAATGGTGAACATGGGTGGGCTTTATAATTCCAACCTCGAAACTGTTTCCGGCTGCGACAGCATCATAGAGACCTTCCTGATTGTGCACGAATTACCAGAACTCAGCATTTCTATGGAGGCAACATTCTGCTCTCAACCCGGCAGCGTTCCTATACACACGAATCCGGAAGGAGGTACGATATTTTTTAACGGATCATCGATATTGGGAGATAGCCTGAATCTGAATTCGGTTTCCGCAGGCAATTATTCCGTCGGGTATGAATTTACAAATCCGGTTGGTTGCAGTAATAGTGTGACTCATGGATTTACCGTTCTGCCGGTTATCAGTCCGGAATTCAGCCATTCAGTGAGTTGTTTAAATGTGGCGAATTTCACCAACCTCACCACAGATTCGGGTAAAGACTACGAGTATCTCTGGCAGATGAACGATTCAACATTTTCTGAAAGTTTCTCTGCTTCCTATAATTATGATGATCCCGGTGAATATATAGTTAGGTTAACTGCAGTTAATTCTTTGGGTTGTGCCTATTCGACCACCGAATTGCTGGAATTACCCGAAGGACTTCAATTAACCGAATTCTGGTTCCCGAATGTTATTACCCCCAATGGTGATGATGCAAATTCAGAATTTCTGCTAATGCCCGAAGCCAATGAATGTCTCAAGTATCAGGTAACTATTTTCAATCGGTGGGGAATGCAGGTGTATAAATTCAGTGAATCCGGCACTCCTTTTACAGGGCGCAATCAAACCGGGGAATTGTTGGAAGAAGGAATTTATTTCTACCTCATGGAATCCGAACAAGTGGATTGTTCGAACATTATTTACAATGAGTTATGCAAAGGAAGTGTCCATGTATTGCGATAACTGAAAAAAATAGAAACGCGAATATTCTGAAGTTCACGCTGAGTCAGTTTTGCACGTTCGGCAAGAAATTTATCCCCTGGTTTCTAAAGTGCCATCTGCGTGCAGCGCAAAGCGTCCTTTGTCGCGTGCGTGCACCTGATCGAGCTTTGGCCAGGGCCAGCCACCGAATTTTGTGCGGTGGTATTCTTCAAAAGCCTCCTGAATTTCCTGCTTGGTGTTCATCACAAAAGGCCCGTACTGAATTACCGGCTCGTTGATTGGCTTGCCCTGCAGTAATAATATTCCGGCTTCATTATCGCCGTTTTGAATTACCACATCCTCATCCGGACGTATAGTAGCCCGGTGATATTTCGGGATCTTTGTTCCACCGATTGCAAGATTTTCTCCTTCGTAAAAATATACCGTACGGTTGATGCCGGCCGCGGTTTTTGGCAATGTCCATTTCGCACCCGGTTCCATTTTAACATTCCACACCGCAACATGATTTTCTACATCTGCCGCCCACGAATCCGGTGGTGGAGCAGGTGCACGATGTCCGTGTAATTCTCCTGCAATCACTTCAACATAGGTGTTGAGCTGGTTGCTGTCGCAATGGTTGTACTTCGGAATTGAATCGCCCCACAACATCTTAAAGTGCGGATCCACCATTTTGTTTTTCTTCGGAAGGTTGAGCCAGATCTGAAACAACTCCATGGTGTTCTCTTTGTCCTCGTGAATGAGCGGAAACATCTCGCTGTGTTGCACACCACCTCCGGCCGTCATCCATTGCACGTCGCCATCGCCGTAACGGCCGGCAGCACCGAGAGAATCGGCATGGTCAACGATTCCTTTTCGCACCACGGTAATGGTCTCGAAACCCCGGTGTGGATGGCCCGGGAATCCCGGCACCACTTTTCCGTGGTACATCCTGAAACCATCTTTGATGATAAAGTCATCTCCGAGTGGTCGGTCATTAATTGGAATGGAAGGGCCCATTTTTTCGTTTCCCTTCGGAAAGAAATCTTCATGATGCACACAAAACAAAAATGGATCGGCGGTTTCCCACTGAAAACCGAGTGGTTTGATGTCTGTTATTAAAGGCATTTTTTTATTGGATTCGTCGCGTGATCCGCCGGCCATACTTCCCAATGGTAAAGCCATCAGTGATGTAACGCCCAGAGAGATCCGCGAAATGAAACTTCTTCTGACAATTTTTTCAGCCATTTTTTAAGGTGTTAGAAACGTGCCGGAATTGCAGCACTAAATTAAGAAATATCAATGGGGGAAAAGAACCGGAAATTTATTTCCGCGAAGGCGAAGAAACCGGAGTCAGGAAGAAATAGTTTTCGTTATCGGTTCTGGTAAAATGCCGAAGCTCTCTCTCCTTAATATCCATTGTATTTTCGTAGATGTCTTCATAAACAATCCGTACGGTCAGTTCTTTGAGGATGTTGCGCACTTCTTCACGCTGTTTTTTCTGATCTTTACTGGTGATGTCCACCGGCAGTTCAATCAATGTGATCGATTGCCCGGGTTGCATAACGAAGTTTTTATAATCCGTCCAATATTCGGAAAAGTGCATGGAGCCGGTGAGTTTCTTGGGCATCCAATCGTAAATACAGTTTTTTGTGGTGCCGGATTGATCGCTTACAGAAATCAATTTGATCACCGCAATTCCCGATCCCGAATTTCTGAGTTCGACGGCGAGTAAATTTTCATAATCCCATTGTCCGATCTGCAATATAGGCCGAACTGATTTCACGTGGTGCTCGCGCTGAAGACGGAATGTCCGAAAGGCCAGCATGGTGCTGTACAGCGCTGCCAGTAAGGCCAGTGCAGCAATTATTCCCTGCCAATACTCTTGTAGGAACGCTTCCATAATACGCTTTTAAAAATTCTAATTGATTCCGCCTTTTTCAGATCAATTTGACTTTTTCAGTTGCCAAAGTAGATCATTTTCATGGGCGTGACAAATGAACTAAAGGGTTTTTTCAGCAACAATGACTCAGTTTTTCAGCATTTCGTTGTTTCCTAAAACGTGGAAAACCGTTACGGATTTTGCCACAGTCGGAATAAACAGTTTTCTATTGATTTTGTTTAGCTGCCTTGCGATTTCTACAGCGTCCTTAACTTAGCCCAAAATTCTGAAAATGGTTTACAGGCTGATGGCTGGTGTTTTATTGGTGACGTTGCTCAGTTGCAATAATCAGGTGGGGAAAACCGAACAGAATACCGTTTCCTGCGATCGCTGGCTGACGAATGACTACGCCGCAAATTTCGCCGTCCGGGTGTGTGGTGCCGATACAACCCTGTTTTTGCTCAATCCCGGGAATGCCTTGGATACTTTGGCGGAGTTTCCAGTTCAAAATCCGGCAGATCCAAAGCGGCTGGCAACGATCTCCACCACACATGTGCCGATGATCAAGGAACTGAACAGCCTGAACCACCTTATTGGTGTGGGCTATGCCGATTACATCACCGATGACGATATTCATCAGCGAATCGGCGATGGCCGGCTGCGAACCATTACATTCGAAGATCGGTTGAATTTTGAAGTGGTGGTCGATCTGCAGCCAGAGGTGTTGATGGTTTATCCGTATGGCAACGAGAATTACGACAGCTACAGAAACGCCGGCATTCAGGTGCTTCCGATAGCCGAATATGCCGAAGATCACCCGCTCGGACGAACGGAATGGATAAAGGTAATGGGTTTACTCACCGGGCAGTATTCGAAAGCTGAAGCAATTTTTAAAGAAGCCGCAGAACAGTACGAAATGTTGAAGCAAAACGCTGCTGCAACCACAGAACGTCCCATGGTTTTCACCGGAAGTTTTTACAAAGGACGATGGTCGGCACCGGCCGGAGAGAGTTTTGTGGCGCAGTTTATCAAAGATGCCGGAGCAGATTACGCATTCGCTGAATATCCCGGCCACAACAATACCGAACTGGATTTTGAAGTGGTGCTCGAAAAAATTTCGGGAGCCGATTACTTCGGAAAAGTAATCCACCGCGAGAGCAGCGTCACCAGAAACGATTTTATGGAAGAAAACAAGCGCTTTGAATTGCTTCGGACGTTTGGGGATGATCAGCTTTTTTATTGCAATACCCACACGAGCGATTATTTCGGAAAAGGATTGCTTGAGCCCCACATGATGCTCCGCGATTTATTCCGGATTTTTCATCCTGAATTGTCAGAGAATCCGGACTCGACAGGTTTCGTTTATTTCAAGCCGCTGTCATTGTGAACGGAATTCTCCACGGCAAAAAATTAATTTTCTCCGGACTGGTACTGGCCGTCTTCGGTTTGTGGTTGTTGAATATCGCCCTCGGATCGGTAGCGCTGCCACTTTCTGACATTCTCAGTGTGCTGTCTGGAAATGCCGTTTCCAAAAGCAGTGAACTGATCATTTTGGGAAGCCGCTTGCCGAATTCTATTACGGCTGTTCTCGCAGGAGCGGGTTTGTCTGTGTGCGGCCTGATGTTGCAGTCGTTGTTCAGAAATCCGCTGGCGGGGCCTTCCGTACTCGGTTTAACTTCGGGGGCGAGTCTCGGAGTAGCGGTAGTGATGCTGCTTTCGGGTGGAATGTTGATGTTGCCGTTCTGGGGAATCCAGGTGCTGTCGATCGTGGCTGCCTTGTCGGGTGCCTTGATGATATTACTGATTTTGCTGATTGCGCTGCGGAAGATCAGCAGCAATGTAACCATTCTGATACTTGGTTTAATGCTCAGCTACGCAGTCAGCTCGGTGGTTTCTATACTTGAACTGTTCGCCACCAAAGAATCGCTGCAGATGTACGTTTTCTGGGGATTCGGAAGTTTCTCGGGGTTGTCGTGGATGCAGGTCGGGTTGTTGACGGTTATTACAATTATCGCCACCATTGCGATTCTTCCATTGCTGAAACCGATGAACGCACTCATCCTCGGAGAATCATACGCGCGGAGTCTCGGCGTAAACATCTCCGGAAGCAGGAACAAAATTATTCTCCTCACCGGATTACTGGCCGGAACGATCACTGCCTTTTGCGGACCGATCGCATTTCTCGGAATGGCCGTTCCGCATCTGGCTCGCTGGTTGTTCCGAAGTGACGATCACCGGATTTTGTTTCCCGGAACAATGCTCATGGGAATGCTCATCGCGTTGATTTGTGATCTGATTGCACGACTTCCCGGCCTGGACTGGGTACTGCCGTTGAATGCGATTACCGCGCTGGTAGGTGCTCCGGTGGTGTTGCTGATCATCCTGAGAAACAATCGTTTTAAAACCTATTTCTGATGCTGTCGGCAAAAAATATCACCGTTGGATATGAGGGTCATGCTGTGTTACAGAACGTTTCCATTTCTGCTGACTCCGGTGAACGCATCGCGCTGTTGGGCCTCAACGGAACGGGGAAAAGTACGTTGTTGCTTTCGCTGGCGACCTTGCTTCCGGTGTTGAAGGGTGATATTTACTGGGGAGCGCAATCATTATCGGAACTTTCTGCAGAAGACAGAGCGCGGCTCGTGGCCGTGGTGACCACCGATCGGGTGAAAACCGGAAGTATGACGACGCGCGAAGTAGTGGCCATGGGCCGATATCCATATACGGGTATGTTCGGAAAACTATCTGCTGAGGATGAACACATCGTTTCTCAGGTAGCAGATCAATGTGGGTTGATCGGATTGTACGATCAGCCTTTTTCCAATCTGAGCGACGGTCAAAAACAACGTGCCCTGATTGCCCGGGCACTGGCGCAGCAAACGCCACTCATTTTGCTGGATGAGCCTACCTCCTTTTTGGATGTCCGCGGGAAAAAGGAGGTTTTTGATTTGCTTGCTCAGCTCGATGATCAACTGGTAATTTTCTCAACCCACGAAGTAGAAAGCGCGGTGAAAGTGGCCTCCCGCTGTTGGGTAATCGGAGAAAACGGAAAGTGTAATGATGTGCCGGTTTCCGGAGTGGAATCCGGTAGAAAGATTCGCGAAGCACTGGGTTTAACCAAAAGTGAAGGCTGGTGATGCAGG
>CALDPJ010000017.1 GCA_937911795.1 uncultured Flavobacteriales bacterium
CGGCATTGGCCACCGGTGATGGAGTAAATGTGAAGGTTACTTCGTCGGCAGACGGTAAACAGCTTCCGTTTCCGGTAGAAGTGAGGGTGAGGGTGATGCTTCCCGAATTGATTTCACCTTGTGTCGGCGCATAGGTCGCATTCAGGTCAGTGGCATTTGGTGTGAATAGTCCCAGGCCACCAGTCCATACTCCGCCGGTAGCGAATTGCACATCACCGTTTAGTTCAATGGCTGCGTTGTTGCTGCAGATATCGGCGTCGGTTCCGGCTTCTACCTGCGGGCCTTCATTGATGGTGATGGTCATCGTGTCGCTCTCGGGCAGACAGTCACCGTTGCCGGTGGTTGCAAGGGTGAGGGTTACTGTGCCGGCATCGATTTCATCCTGTGACGGAGTGTAAGTTGCGTTGAGGGTGTTATTATTAGGTATAAATGTTCCGCTTCCGCCGCTCCATGTTCCGCCAGTTGCTATCGAAACCGATCCGTTGAGAACCACATCGGGTGTATTGTCACACACCGTTACATCCGATCCGGCGTTGGCTGTCGGAGCAGGAGTAAAGGTAACCGGAAGCACATCGGTAACTTCAATACAGTTTCCGCTTCCGGTGGTGGTTAAGGTAAGGTTGATACTGCCGTTGGCGATTTCCGCAGCGGTAGGTGTGTAAATAGCGTTGAGCGTATTGGCATTCGGTGAAAAGTCGCCATTTCCTCCGCTCCATGTTCCGCTGGTAGCGATGGTTACCTGGCCGTTTAATTGAATGTCGGCGTTGTTTGCACAAACTGCTGTAGCCTCTCCGGCATCAGCTGTAGGTGATGGTGTAAATGTGATCACTATTTCGTCAGAAACAGCAATACAGTTTCCGTTGTCGGTGGTCGTTAAGGTAAGGGTGAGCGAACCCGAATTGATTTCGTTTTGGGTGGGCGTGTACACCGCGTTCAGATCGTTTGGTGAGTTGGTATAGGTCCCGTTTCCGCCGCTCCAGATACCGCCGGTGGCAATGGTTACTTCACCGTCGAGCGCTACTTGCGGGTTGTTGCTACATACGCTGATGTCGCTTCCGGCATCGGCCGTTGGAGCTGGTGTAAAAGTGAAGGTTACTTCGTCAGAGACTGCAATACAATCGCCATTGTTGGTAGAAGTGAGTGTCAATGTTACCGATCCGTCTTCGAGTTCGTCAGCAGTTGGGGTATAAACAGCGTTGAGTGCGTTGATGTGCGGAACAAATGTTCCGTTACCGCCGCTCCATGTTCCGCCGGTGGCGATGGTGACAGAACCATTGAGTGTGATGGCCGCATTGTTTTCACATAAGGTAAGATCGGTGCCTGCATTTACCACCGGAGCCGGGGTGAAGTTGATAATCATTTCGTCAGAAACCGGTTGGCAGTTTCCGTTGCCGGTAGTGGTAAGGGTAAGGGTAAGACTTCCGGAAGCGGCTTCGGTAGGTGTCGGAAGATAGGTTGCATTGATGTCAGTCGAAGTCGGAGTGAATTGTCCGGCACCGCCGCTCCATTGCCCTCCGCCAGCGTTGGCGATGGTTCCGTTAAGATCAACCTGCGGATTGTTTGCACAAACCGTTTGGTTCGCTCCGGCATTGGCTACAGGAGCTGGTCCGATAAAGATGGTCATTACATCGTTTTCAGAAACGCAATTCCCATTATTTGTACTGGTAAGAGTAAGTGTTACCTGTCCATTGGAAATTTCTGTTGCTGCGGGTGAATATACCGCATTCAGATTGGTAGAACCGCCGGTAAAAGTTCCCAGTCCGCCGCTCCATTGTCCGCCGGTGGCAACAGTTACAGAGCCATCGAGTTCTACATCTGCATCGTTTGCGCAGACAAATGCATCAAGTCCGGCATTTACTTCAGGACCAGGAGTAAATGTAATTTGAACCACATCGGTTTCTGCCACACAATTTCCGTTTCCGGTTGAAGTTAATGTGAGGTTGACTGAACCGGTAGCGAGCTCAGCATTGGTGGGGAAGTAGGTTACATTGAGCGCATTCGGGGAAGGATCCCACGCACCGCCGCCACCGCTCCATTGTCCGCCATCGGCGCCAGAAACCGATCCGTTCAGTACGACTTCGGCATTATTGGCACAATAGGTTTGATCATTGCCTGCATTTACGACCGGGGCCGGAGTGAAATTGATGGTGACTTCGTCGGATTCAGGATGGCAGGTGCCGTTTCCGATCGATGTTAGGGTAAGGGTAACCGAACCGTTTTCCATTTCAGCCTGAGTCGGTGTGTATACCGCATTCATCGTGAAATTATTCGGATCGAAACTGCCTGCGCCACCCGACCATTGGCCGCCTGCTGCAAAAGTTACATTGCCGTTGAGCGTAACATCCGGATTGTTCAGACACGACGTTAAATTATTTCCGGCATTTACAATAGGGGCAGGGGGTATGGTTACCGTCATTTCGTCTTCCACAGGAAAACAATTGCTGACGGAAGTAAGGGTAAAAGTGACTTGTCCATTGGCCACGTCATCAATGCTATACACATATTGCGCATCGAGTGTAAATTCATCTGGTAAAAAAGTTCCGGTCCCGTTTACGGTCCACATACCCGCTGTGGCACCACCTTCAACGGTTCCGTTTAATTGAACGGTGTCGTTGGCACAAACAATGTCATTCGGACCTGCATCCACCAGAATCTCAGAAGCAAATTCAGAGAAATATCCGTAGCGACAACCGCTGGAACCACCTCCGTTGATGATGCCCATTGAGAATACTTCTTCGCTATTGGTCAGCAATTGAGAAGTTCCGACGGGGATTTGGCCGGTGCTGAAAGAGATATAAGCAAATTGCCACAGCCCGTCGGTTCCCGGAACCACACTAAAATCACTGGCTTCAACCAGGTTTGGGTTGCCGTTGAGTTCAAACGCATCCTCGGCCCCGGTGGGGACCAATAAGGTGAGGATAAATGTTTCATTGGTTGAACGGGTAAAGAAAACCTGTTCTGATCCGGCACAATTCAAAGGCGGCAGTAGTGCCGTTCCTGTTTCGCAGCCAAATCCCGACATGTGAATTACATAAGCGGGTTTTGAAGTTTCAATCAGTTTGGTTGGAGTATCCAGCAGAATTTCATAATTCTCCCCATTGAAGAGGTTGGCTACCAGTACTCCGTTGACGTATAGTTCTGTATTGTTGGCGGTTGCAGTAACATAAGCGTACTCTTCGTTTGCGAGACCCCCGCGAACAACAATATACTCCCGCCCCACGATATCAACCGGCACCAACTGATCACCGTTCATGTCCCGGCATCCACCGTCATCCTCAAGCCAAATGGAATCATCTTTAGTGCTGACGGCAATGGGCTTATCTGATACAATGATACTTCCCGCGGGATTGTTTGCGGCGTTAGGAGAATAAACTCCACCCGAATAAGTTTCCCCTTCATCGAGGGTGATTGCAAACGACTGAAACGCGGGGTGACCACCAAAAAGTGGTTTGCTGGGGAAAATCAAAATGGTGGTATTGTCCTCAGTAGCAACAATGTCGAAAGAGCTGTAAGGATCAGGAGAATAGTTACCGTTTCGATAGCGTTGCTGCATAGGAACATAAAACTCAGTCCCCAAGCTGTTGGGTCCCTTCAGTGCCCAGATGTCGGGATTATTAGGGGTATTCAGTTCGTAGTAGGCAGTAATCGGTTGGTTGGAAGTAACTTTTAATCCCGTATTCAGGACGGCATTCATCGGTTTGGTTTCCAGCAATTCTTTATATGCAGAAAGATTAAATGTATAGGATGAGTTTGCCGGTACATTCTGAACCAATGGCGCTCCACCGTTGAATGCGGGTTCTGCCGGCATCGAAACACTAACGGTTGCAGCTGTTGCTCCGGTAGCCACTCGCAAGAGCGGAGGTGAATCGGTAACGTGGCCGGAAGTGGCTTCGGGTGGAGCCAGCCAGAATTCAGTTCCTACCTGGGAGAATGAAAATTGCGAAACGAACAGCGCAGCAAAGAATAGGAGTTTGGATAAACGTCCGGTCATGAGTTTGGTTTTTGTGATCAATATTTTCGGATACGGTCAAAAATATACACCTGTGGTTGGTTTGTGATTGATATTTCATGGACTTTTGAACAGTGTATTCTTGATGGAATGGGTTGTAAAACGGCAAGTTGTAGGTGGTCACCTTGTTATTTGGTTGAGGTTGTTTTAGTCATTATTTATTCCTATTGCTGTTTACACGCGACGAACTGTCGTTTTAAACCGTTCAACCAACTGAATGTTTTGTTTGGTATGCATGCATACTATTTAAGATTTTTAGTACATTTAGCGGAGGTAAAAGATGAAACCGGAAGAAACCATAGATTTTCACATTCGCTGGGTTTGGGCCAAAATTTCCAGGTTGTATAACAGCGAAGCAGCAATACGCGGCGGCACCATGTCTATTGGATACATTCTGCTGAACATCGATAAAGATGGAACTCCATCGACGAGTCTCGGTCCTAAAATGGGAATGGAGTCACGAAGTTTGTCCCGTTCATTGAAAATGATGGAGGATGAAGGATTGATCGTGCGGAAATCCGATGCAAAGGATCGACGGATCGCCAGGGTTTTCCTAACGGATAAAGGCATAGAGATGCGGGATATTTCGAAACAGGTCGTTATCCGGTTCAATGAATTTATCCAATCAGAAATCCCGCAGAAAGATCTGGAGGTAACCTTTAATACTTTGCAGAAAATCAGTACTATTATAGAACAGAATAAAATTTTTGAACCTAAAGAACATGAAGCGAAACATTAGAAAAGTTGCGGTATTGGGTTCGGGGGTGATGGGCTCCAGAATAGCCGCTCACTTTGCAAACATCGGTACCGAAGTTTTGCTGCTCGATATCGTTCCGCCCGAGTTGAACGAATCCGAAAAGCAAAAGGGAATTACCGTCAACGATAAGCTTTTCCGAAACCGGCTGGTGAACGAAGCGCTGCAAACGGCCGTGAGATCGAATCCCGCTCCGCTGTATCGAAAATCATTTGCCGACAGGATTACCACCGGCAACTTCGATGACGATATGATTAAAATTTCCGAATGTGACTGGATTATCGAAGTAGTGGTGGAGCGATTGGATATCAAACAAAAGATCTTTGAACAGGTAGAAAAACACCGAAAGCCGGGTACACTCATCACCACCAATACTTCCGGCATTCCAATCAATCAACTCATTGAAGGTCGCAGCGAAGATTTCGCAAAGCACTTCTGCGGAACACACTTTTTCAATCCTCCGCGCTACCTGAAGTTGCTCGAGATCATTCCTTCCGAAAAAACCGATCCGGCCATCATCGATTTCATGATGGACTACGGCGAGCGCTTCCTCGGAAAAACCACCGTGCTCTGCAAAGATACTCCGGCATTTATAGCCAACCGTATCGGTGTGTTTTCAATCCTTTCCCTGTTTCATCTCGTAAAGAAAATGAATCTAACGGTTGAGGAGGTGGATAAATTCACCGGACCAGCCATGGGTCGCCCAAAATCGGCTACCTTCCGTACCGCCGATGTGGTCGGTTTGGATACGCTCGTTCTCGTGGCAAACGGAGTTCGTGAAAACTGTCCCAATGATGAACAGCGTGACAAATTTGAGATACCCGATTATATTTCCAAAATGTTGGAAAATAAATGGCTGGGCAGTAAAACCGGCCAGGGATTCTATAAAAAAGTAAAAGACGATAAAGGCAAAAGTCAGATTCTGGCACTCGACCTTGATACCTTGGAATACGGTGAAACTAAAAAGGTAAAATTCGCTACGCTCGAAGCGGCGAAGCAGGAGGATGATCTGGCGAAACGCACCAAATTGTTGTATAACGGAAAAGACAGGGCCGGTGAGTTTTACCGCACCTCTTTCCAGTCGCTGTTTCAGTATATAACTTTTCGAATTCCCGAGATCAGTGATGAACTTTACCGAATTGACGATGCGATGAAAGCCGGCTTCGGCTGGGAAATCGGCGCTTTTGAATCGTGGGATGCCATCGGCGTGAAAAAAGTGCTCGATGATATCACCGAAGCAGGTGGTGAAGTTGCTCCGTGGGTGCAAAAAATGATCGATGCCGGATATGAAACTTTCTATCGGATAGAGAACGGGGTTCGCCAGTATTACGACATCCGCTCAGAATCATACCAACCTGTTCCCGGACAGGAAGGACTTGTGCTGCTCGCCAATATCACCGAAGACAAAGTGGTTTGGAAAAATTCGGGTGTTACCATTAAAGACATCGGCGACGGAATCCTTAACGTAGAGTTTCACACGAAAATGAACACCATCGGTGGTGAAATCCTGGAAGGATTGAATAAAGCCATCGATCTCGCCGAAGCCGAATACAAAGGAGTAGTAGTCTATAACGAAGGACAGAATTTCTCAGCCGGCGCCAACGTCGGACTGATTTTTATGATGGCCGCCGAACAGGAATACGAAGAACTCGATATGGCCATTCGCGCATTTCAGAACACGATGATGCGCATGCGCTACTCGGCGGTTCCGGTGGTGGCGGCACCGCACGGACTTTGTCTCGGCGGCGGAACCGAACTTTGCCTGCACGCCGATAAAGTAGTGGCCAATGCCGAAACGTATATGGGATTGGTTGAATTTGGTGTTGGAGTGATTCCCGGTGGTGGAGGAACAAAAGAGTTTGCCCTGCGATTTGCCGACGAACTCAAAGACGGTGACATCCGCACCAATGCCTTCCGCGAGCGATTCCTGACCATCGGTCAGGCAAAAGTGAGCACTTCAGCACACGAAGCGTTCGATCTGGGCTACCTCCGCAACGGAACCGACGAAGTTGCCGTTAGTCGCAAACACCAGCTTTCACAAGCCAAAGAAGCTTGTCTGGTCCTCGCCAACCGAGGCTACACGCAACCTCCAAAACGAACACTGAAGGTGCTCGGTCAGGAGGTACTCGGATTGGTTTATGTCGGCGCCAATTCCATGCTTTCCGGAAATTACATCTCCGAACACGATCAGCTCATTTCCCAAAAACTCGGTTTTGTACTCGCCGGAGGAGATCTTTCGGAACATACCGAAGTTTCGGAGCAGTATCTGCTCGACATGGAGCGCAAGGCTTTCCTCGAATTGTGTGGAACCCGCAAAACGCTCGAGCGATTGCAGAGCATCATTCAAACCGGTAAAGTACTCAGAAATTAAAACGAAGAAAATGGACGCATATATAGTTGCAGGATACAGAACAGCGGTCGGAAAATCCGGGAGGGGAATGTTTCGCTTTACGCGCCCCGACGACCTCGGTGCAAAGGTCATCCGTCACCTGATGGAATCCATGCCTGCGGTAGACAACACGATGATCGACGATGTGATTGTCGGAAATGCTACTCCCGAAGCCGAACAAGGTTTGAATATGGGCCGGATGCTCAGTTTGATGGGGCTCGACACCGAAAAAGTTCCGGGCATGACCGTGAACCGGTATTGCGCCTCGGGACTCGAAACCATCGCGATCGCCACGGCCAAAATCCGCAGCGGAATGGCGCATTGTATCATTGCCGGCGGAGCAGAATCCATGTCGCCGATTCCATTTGGAGGCTGGCGCATTGTGCCCAATCCGAATGTCGCGAAAACCGATCCCGACTGGTATTGGGGAATGGGCCTTACCGCCGAAGCAGTGGCAAAAGAATTCCATGTGACCCGCGAAGACCAGGATGTGTTTGCGCTCGAATCGCAGAACCGTGCGTTAAATGCTATTCAGGAGGGGCGATTCAAAGACGATATTGTGCCCATTGAAGTGAAAGAAATCTTCCTCGACGAAAATGAAAAGCGACAGGAAAGAACTTTCACTGCCGATACCGATGAAGGTCCCCGGAAAAGTTCGATGGAAGCGCTGTCCCGGTTGCGACCGGTGTTCGATGCCAAAGGAACCGTCACCGCCGGAAACGCGTCACAGACTTCCGACGGAGCGGCTTTCACGATGGTGATGTCGGAGAAAATGGTGAAAGATCTGAATCTTCAGCCGATTGCCCGATTGATGAGTTACCACGTGGCGGCCGTTCCACCAAGAATTATGGGAATCGGACCGGTGTACGCCATTCCCGAAGCCATTAAAAAAGCCGGACTCAAGCAGAACGATATCGAACTCATCGAACTGAACGAAGCCTTTGCTTCCCAGGCGATGGCAGTGATCCGTGGGCTCGACCTCGACCAGTCGATCGTGAATGTCAACGGTGGAGCCATCGCGCTCGGTCACCCACTCGGTTGCACCGGCGCTAAATTGTCGGTTCAACTCTTCAACGAAATGCGCCGCCGCAACAACAAATACGGTGTGGTTTCGATGTGCGTTGGAACCGGGCAGGGTGCGGCTGGAGTTTATGAATTGCTAAATTAATTGATCAACCCAAACAACAATAAAATGGAGACTTCAAACAAAGAAAAGCGTGGCATTGTCGGCGGAGAATTTCTGATCCGCGAAACCGATGCACAGGATATATTTATTCCGGAAGAGTGGAGCGAAGAACAGCGCATGATTGCCCAAACCTGCGTTGACTTCACCAACCAGGAGATTGTGCCGAACCTCGACCGCATCGACGCCCAGGAAGAAGGACTCATGGTTTCGATCATGGACAAAGCCGGAGAACTCGGGCTGCTTGGAATTTCGGTTCCCGAAGAACTTGGCGGACTCGGAGCCGATTTTAAAACCTCGATGCTCGCGGCAGAATCACTCGGCGAAGCCCATTCTTTTTCGGTGGCTTATGGCGCCCACACCGGAATCGGAACACTGCCGATTCTGTACTACGGAACCGACGAGCAGCGCCAGAAATTCATTCCCAAACTCGCTACCGGTGAGTGGAAGGCGGCCTATTGCCTGACCGAGCCCAGTTCGGGTTCGGATGCCAACGCCGGAAAGACGAGTGCAAAGCTCAGCGAAGACGGCAAGCACTACATCATCAACGGGCAAAAAATGTGGATCACCAACGCAGGGTTTGCCGATGTGTTCACTGTTTTTGCGCGTATTGACGACGATAAAAACCTGAGTGCTTTCATCCTCACCCGCGATATGGAAGGAATTTCTTTCAATCCCGAGGAAAAGAAAATGGGCATCAAAGGTTCATCGACGCGCCAGGTGTTTTTCAACGATGTGAAAGTGCCGGTAGAAAACCTGCTTTACGAAAGAAACAAAGGGTTTAAAATCGCGGTGAATATTCTCAACATTGGTCGGATCAAACTGGCCGGCGGAGCATTGGGCGGATCAAAAGGTGTGTTGACTTATTCGGTAAAATACGCCAACGAGCGCGAACAATTCGGAAGGTTGATTTCGAAGTACGGCGCGATTAAAGAAAAACTCGGCCGCATGGCGACGGAGATTTACACGCTCGAGTCGGCGTTGTACCGCGCCACCCAGAATATCGAGGATGTTATTGAAGACCTCGTGAAAGGCGGCATGGAAAAAGGCGAGGCCGTATTGGCCGGAATTGCCTCTTTTGCTCCCGAGTGTGCGATGCTGAAAGTGTATGGTTCTGAAGTGCTTGATTTCACCGTTGACGAAGGCGTGCAGATTCACGGAGGAATGGGTTACTCTGCCGAAACCCGTGTAGAACGTGCCTACCGCGATGCGCGCATCAACCGCATTTTTGAAGGAACGAATGAGATCAACCGCATGCTCACGGTGGACATGATTTTACGAAAAGCCCTGAAAGGTGAAATCGACCTCATGACGCACGCGATGGCCGTGGCGAAAGAGCTTACTTCCGTTCCTGATTTTGGGGGTGGTAGCGATGACCTGTTTGAGCAGGGGAAAGCCACTGTACAGAAGTTCAAAAAGGCCGTGCTGATGG